>JAKPTX010000217.1 GCA_029570835.1 Bacteroidota bacterium | reverse complement strand
AGAGAGCCCACTTCAGCAGAGCGGTGCGCCACCGAGGAGCGATCCCCCCTTTTTTTCTTTTTAAAAAAATATAAAAAGAATAAATAATATCGCAAGGAATGAGCAGAGAGACGATGACAAATTTAATGATATATTGAATTACACTCGCTCCCATAATGGTAACATAAACTGTAGTGTTGATGTCGTGGATGGTGTTTCGGGCGAGTGTCAGAAGCGAGATGGCGACTAAAAATGCGGGCATCCAGTAGAGGATGGAGATCAGGATTTCAACGAGTATAATTCTTTTCTTTTTCTGTTTGTAGTTTTTGAAAAAGTTAAAAGTGGTTACTACCCGGTACCATAAGTAGATTTCGGCACCCAGCCAAACAGCAAAGACAATGATCCTTTTTTGTACGGCGGGTATTTGAAACCGAAGTATCAAGAAAAGGAGGATTAGGGCAATAAGGACGATGGCAGAGTATAGAAAAATCTTTTTTTTCTTCATAAATTTGAGATTAACTGTGGAAAAGATTTTGATGGCAATAGTACTGATAATATTTGCCCTCTAGTTCGAGCAATTCCTGATGTGTACCGGATTCCGACACGTTGCCCTCTTCAATCAAAAGGATTTGATCCGCATTTTGAATGGTCGTTAAACGGTGTGCTACGATAATCGCTGTTTTCTCTTGAAAAATCTCATTGATAGCACTTTGAATAATCGCTTCCGATTCATTGTCCAGCGCGGAAGTAGCCTCATCAAAGATATATACTTCAGGGTCGATGAGCAGCGCTCTGGCGATGCTGATCCGTTGCCTTTCCCCTCCGGAAAGGTTCATACCCCGGTCGCCAATCAATGTGTCGTAACCATTTTCCATCTGCATGATAAAAGAGTCGGCATGCGCCATTTTAGCCGCTTGAATTACTTTTTCTCTCGGAACATCCTTTTTCCCAAAGGTGATGTTGTTGAATACCGTATCATTAAAAAGCGTAACATCTTGAGTAACAATTCCAAAGAGCGCTCTCAAATCCATAATTTTGAGCTCTCGGATATCAATACCATCAATTTCGATCGACCCGAAAGAGGGGTCATAAAAGCGGGGTATCAGGTCCACAATGGTCGATTTTCCCGATCCGGAAGCCCCTACAAGAGCAATGGTTTGTCCCTTTTTAATGCGGAGGTTTATCCCTTTGAGTACTTTACAATCCTGAGGCGAAGCCACAGGAGTATAGTCAAAATAGAGATCTTTGAAAACAATCTCATTTTTAAGTTCAGAAATAGCAATCGGATTAGGATCCTCAACAATCACTTCATCGGCATCCAGGATTTCAAAGATACGTTGTGCGGAAGGAAGTCCCTTTTTGAGGGTGTAAATAACCGTAACGATCTTTTTTGCGGAAGGGATCATCCGGGCAAAAACCACGATAAACAGAACAAAATGGGTTCCATTCAGTTGTTCCCCCTTACTGATTAGGCTCGTGCCAATCATCAAAACAAAAACCATCGTGATGATGCTTAAGGTTTCAATTAGCGGACCACCCAATTCATTGATTCTGAATATTTTGGTATTGATTTTGTAATGCTCTTTGCTGGTTTGCTGAAACTTTCTGTTCGCATAATCAATCGCATTGTACCCTTTGATAATTTTCAGTCCTCCAATCGCCTCATCGTACAAGGAACTCAACTTTCCGAGCAGTTTTTGTGCCGATTTTGAGTTCTTTTGGATCGCACGTCCAATAATGGTGGTTAAATAGCCCAAAAAAGGAAGCAATACCAGGGTGATTAAGGTAAGTTGGTAATTGATTTTAAAAAGAGCGATGAGGTACACCAGGATTAATAAAGGATCACGGGCAAAAGTTTGTAGAGAAGAGATGATTGACCATTCCACCTCTTGCACGTCAGAGCCCATCCGATTGAGAAGATCTCCCTTTTTATATCGGGAATAGAATGAAAGAGGGAGGATTGTGAAGGCTCTGTAGATATCTTTTCTGATATTGTTGAGCACTCCGGCGCGGATGGGTGCCAGGAAAAACTGTCCCAAATAGCGGAACAGGTTGTAGATGAAGGTCATGACAATCATCACAATGGCGATATAAACCAAGGCATATACCGAACCAAATTTGTTGATAACCACA
>JAKPTX010000206.1 GCA_029570835.1 Bacteroidota bacterium | reverse complement strand
CGTGTAACTTACTACTCGGTACATAACTTGAAGTCGCACCCCGAGTAAATGATTATTGCTTATTTGAAAAAATCCGAAATCCGAAATCCGAAATCAATGTAGTTTGGTTCCTATCAGGTGCATAAATTCCTGGCGGGTGTTGTAATTTTTGAGGAATGCTCCGGTGAATTCGGAGGTTGTGGTGACGGAATTTTGTTTTTGGATACCGCGCATCGACATGCAAAGGTGTTGTGCTTCAATTACGACTGCCACGCCCATCGGATTAAGCACCTCCTGGATACAATCCTTAATTTGAGCCGTCAACCGTTCCTGAAGCTGTAATCTTCTGGAGAAAGCGTCCACTACGCGGGGAATTTTACTCAATCCGCAAATCTTACCGTTGGGGATATAACCCACATGTGCTTTACCAAAGAATGGGAGCATGTGGTGTTCACAAAGGGAATAGATTTCGATATCTTTGACAATCACGATTTGCTTGGAATCTTCATGAAAAATCGCACTTTTCAAGATTGCCGCCGGATCCAATCCATATCCATGAGTCAGAAATTGGAATGCTTTGGCTGCTCTGATCGGTGTTTTGAACAACCCCTCTCTTTGAGGATCCTCTTTGATTGTTTCGATCATAGTTAAATAGCATTGAGCTAATTGATCTATATTATCCTTATTGTAAATATCTCTTCTTTCGTAGCCTTCTTCAATATTATCAAACATAACTTCTATTTTTATAAAAACGGATTACTTCTTTTTTCTTCACCAATGGTTGTTGTTCCCGCGTGACCCGGAATAACGAGGGTTTCATCCGGCAAGGAGAGCAGTTGAGTGTGAATATTGTGTAAGAGGAGCTGATAATTTCCCGTCGGCAGGTCTGTCCTTCCTATCCCCCCTTCAAATAAAACATCACCAACAATAACCAACTGATTACGCTCATCGTAAAAACAGACACTACCATCTGCATGTCCAAATGTTTCCAGCACTTTCCACTCCTGATTTCCCCAACGAATTATTTGATTATCGGTCAATTCCAAATCAATAGGAGGATATTTTGTTTGCATAAAACCAAAAGTAAAGCCATAGCCCGGCGAGTGCTTATAGATTGGTTCGCCTGCCGGATGTGCACACAGGGGAGCTTTAAAATACTCGACACAAAACTGGTTTCCCACCACATGATCAATATGTGGATGTGTATTGATGACCATTTTCACAGTCAGCTGATTTTGTGCAATATAGTCTGCTAATTTTTGATCTTCCGCCGGTGTACTGTTCCCCGGATCGATAATCACTGCCTCTTTAGAATCATCATAAGCCAACAGTGTATTTACCTGAATCGGATTAAAATGAAAGATTTGAATTGTCAATCGCTCTTTTTGAATTCTCATGCTCTGAATTAGTTGTTTTAGATTTATTTTTTTCTTATTAAACATAAAAAGGGGGAGGTAAATTATTGGGATATGATTACTCTTCGAGGAGATACGGAGAGGTCAGCTTTATAGTAAATCACCCCTTCTTGATCCCACTTAGTCCAAATTCCTGTCGGTTCACCATCTCTATAACTCCCCTGACTTGATTTTCTACCATTTTGATGATACTCGATTACTTTTCCGTGCATAATATCCATCTTGAAGGCTTGTTCCCGAACAACCCGGGCTCTGGCATCATAAAATCTCCATATCCCGTTTTTCTTATCTTCTTTGTAGATACCTCTATGGAGATACTTCCCATTTTCGGCATAATCAATCCAGGGTCCTTGTCGCAAATCGTTTCTATAACGCCCCTTTGTTTTAGGCTTCCCGTTCTCCCAATAAAACAAATACCTTCCATGCCGTAAGTTATTCTTATATTGAGCTTTATACTTCATAACTCCATCCGGATAGTAGCCTATCCAGGTTTTATCCATTTTCCCTTGTTTGAAGAAACCGCGATCCATAACAAGTCCATTGGGGAACCACTGTATCCACTCACTTTCTTCAAAGTCATTGAGAAAAGCACCTCTTCGTTGCAGTTTTCCACTTTCATACCATGCTTCCCAAATTCCTTCTCTTTTTCCATCCAGATAGCCTCCTTTTTTCCAAAGTCTTCCATCTTCATAGTAGTAAGTCCAGATACCGTGTTGCAATCCATTTTTGAAAGTACCTTTACTGCCAATAATGTTATTGGGATAATAGAACTTCCATTCCCCATCCTGAAGATCTAAAACAGAGTTCCCTTCCATTTCCAAATCTCCATTATCAAACCACCACTTTGCATAGCCATTTAGTTTTCCATCCAGGTACTCTCCCTCAAACTTTTTTGTCCCATTGTAATGATACTCAACTCCTTGTCCATTAATTGAATCGGCATGATAATGGGAAATCTTAAAAAGTTGTCCATTCATATAATAGAATGACCACTCCCCTTCCCTTTTTCCATTCACAATCTCTCCTTTTGATTCCATGTTTCCGTTGGGATACCAGGATTTAAAGGGACCATTATCAGCATAATACTCCTGCAGGAGATCTCCGGCATTATTCCACATTCTCCAAAGCCCAACCTGGACGCCATCTTTGTACTCTCCCTGAGTCCATTTTGCACCATTGGAATGATAAAATATCCATTCTCCTTGCTCTTTGCCTTGTTTTTTCACTCCAATTGAGAGCAAACGATCGCTGCTATAGTAAGTTTTAACCGTATCTTGTGCCGCAACAGATGCGGAAAGAAGTATCAACAGAATTAAAAAAGGGAACTGTTTCATGGGGATATTGTTTTAATCTGCAAAAATATGGAAAATTTCGGATCTATTTGAAATAAGAAATAAGTAAGAAATTAGAAATATGAAATCTAATGAAGGC
>JAKPTX010000174.1 GCA_029570835.1 Bacteroidota bacterium | reverse complement strand
TTGTTCGATCAGTTCCGTACTCTTCTTGACGAAAAGGGGCTTCGATTCAATGAAGGCAAAATTATAGATGCAACTTTTGTCGAGGCTCCCAAGCAGCGCAACACACGCGAAGAGAACAAGCGAATCAAAGAAGGCAATGGTAATAGTCTTTGGAATCCTGAAGATGGAGACGATGAGGAAACCATCAAACATAAGCGCAACAAGAAGAAACATAAAGACATCGATGCCAGTTGGACTAAGAAACGAGACGAAACTCACTATGGCTACAAAGGGCATGTCAAGGGTGATCATAAGACCAAACTCATAGAAAAGTACAAGACTACGACAGCCAAGGTCCACGACTCCAATGTCATCAAACCAATTCTTGAGGAAACAGACAAAGGGCAGGATTTATATCTTGATGCCGGATATGTCAAGAAGGAGGATGTAGTAATTGAGGCAGGCATGAATCCAATCATCTGTGAGAAAGGTTATAGGAACAAACCGTTGACGGACGAGCAGAAGGCAAATAATAGAACCAAGTCAAAAGTAAGATGCCGCATTGAGCATATCTTCGGTTTCATAGAAGGAGCAATGAACGGATCTTTTGTAAGGAGCATTGGAATGATGAGAGCCGAAGCCTCTTTTGCACTTACTTGTCTTGTGTACAATATGTTTAGATATGTACAAATCAACAAATACCAGCCACAGCTTATCACCTGCAAGGGATAACTGTGTCCTAACGTCAAAAACTGTATGCCAAATGAGTGGATAAACGAATAAAATTGCCTGCTGAAGACCTCCACTGAGGTTCAGACTCCAAAAGACCATGTCTCAAGGAGTAGCTAACACTCGAATTTATGAATTAATAGAACCTACCATAATTAAAATTAATGATCATCCGCAAAAACGTATTAAGGAATGGACATTTCCAATGCATTATTTGACCTCTCCGTACTGACCCTACTTTTCCTTTCTACTGAAAAAAGTTGGTAAAAGAACTGCCCCTATCCTAAATAAAAATCTCAATCTAATATTTCAATCGTCTGATTTCATATTTAGAAAAGAAATTTTCGAATCTTAGCAACGTGCTATCTGTCTGACTCTCATTTAAAAAATCAGGAAAACCAACCTTTAGTATAGAAGCTCTTGAAATAGCATTATGACCACCAAAACAATCTGTATAAATAGTCACATGAGCAGAGGTATCAGCTCGATATAGACTATCAGAATAAAGATGGATGCCGATCAAATTTCCAGGAACAGAGCGATATCTATAACAATAGATATTTTCTACCCACTGGGCATTTCCCAATAAAAATCGGCTATCAAGATGATCGTGAACAGCTTCGGCTGTCTGACTGTATCCATTCATCCTGCAAAAATGGTAAGGAACAGCGCCTACAGAAACATTCCAAACAAACACGGCAACTGCAACAAAAGCCATCTGACGCGCATCTATCTTTGTACACATCGTCAACAACATCACTGCCATAAATGGAAGAATGTACATAAACTCAGCATTTCCGTTAGAGAAAAAAGAGAAAACGATCGTAAGAGTGAGAACGGCAATGACGCAACACTTAAATCCACAAGTCTTAACCGAAACTTTAGATTTCGGCATTCTAAATAATGACACAAACGCCATAATCAGTAATGAAGCAACCAAAACCACTAGTGGCAACATGACAAACCAATGTGTTTTCAAAAGAGACAACACATAACCATGCATCTGAAAAAAAGCACGGAATGTATTGATGATTCCTAATGAAAAGCACTGCCACAAATCAGGAGCATCGGCACTTCCACTAAGATAATCGTGCGAAACAAATGAGACCACAGAAGAAACAGCAGCTGAACCTGTTTGCCAATAAGTAGCAAAAACATAGACTATAGGAACAATCAAACTCACAGCTAATGATCTAACAAACACATTGAAAGGCAATTCTTTGTTTAACAAAATCATACACATAATAGGCAGATAAACCAACACTCCTATTTGATGAAACAAGATGGAGATGCAGGCACAAAGTACTGACTTCAACCAATTCTGCTTTATATCTATAGCATAATACAAAGCCCCTAAAGAGAAGAACAGAGGCATAATGTAGCACTCATTATCGGAGACAAAGCGCAAGAAAACCCAACAACTTCCACAAAACAGCAAAGAGGCAGCCGTAAATTTATCTGAAGCTCCAATTGTTTTCAAAATCTTTTTCGTTATCAGCAGGCAACCTACCGACATAACAATATTGGAAATCTGAAGAATGGTCAATTGTTCTGCTCCCGTAAAAGCAAAGATGCGGACAAGCGCATATCCCCACACATTATAAAGAAGATGGTGCGGCATCAACAGTTCATCACCTCCAACGATGGCACCGTAGGCATAAGAGTAGGCATCCAATGTGGGATTTTGCGAAAGGACTAACAGATAGACAATTGCAAGCAGTCCAATTGTCCATATGGGCAAAGATACAGAAGCCAACAATCGACTGATTCTCGTATGTTTTTCACTTGCATTCATTCCATTTTCTTTGATGTTAAGCTCAGAGCAGCACAAAGATAGCACAAAGCTTCAGCATCCAACCAACAAGTCAAAAACTTTATAACGCAAGAAGGAGGAAAGTTCATCTATAGAACTATCCTCCTTCTGTTATTTTGTTGGATTGAGCAATTCTCAACCCTTACGATTTCCTTAATTAGAGTCCTATTTTTGTTGCATCATAAGTACCTCCCAACGAATTCAAGTATGCCTTTAATTCAGATTTAATAGAAACACTAGATACCTTAGTGTAAGTCATTGCTATTGAAAACTCTTCTAAAGTGATCTTCATCGATACTGCATTTGGATATTCTACAGTAGCATTTAGAGGATCCAAGCCCTCCATACTAGTATCCAAACTACCATCCATCTCTCCTACATAATAGGTGAATTCAAAATGAATTTTTTCGCCATCATACGTATAATTTCCAGCCGCAGCAGACTTGTCATCGTCCGAATAACCATAGCTATAGAAAGTACCATCCTCATGGAACTCATAGAATTCAGCTCCAACAAAAGACCAACAACAGGGCTCAAAGTCTGTACATCTTGGTTTCCTGTTTCTTCGCCGCCATTGTCCTGAGAGCCGCCATCTAAACTCCATTTTGCATCTAAACCTAGCGATACAGCATCATAATCCATTCCTGTTGCATCAAATTTCTCAATCATTTTTGAAATAAAAGGTACAGAAGTTACCTTTTCATAGGTTTTTGTGTAGCCAAATTGATCTAAAGTCATATTTGTTCCGCCAAGCACAGAAACATTAAAATCAGAAGAAACGTTATTTCCTTCTATATATTGCAAAGTACCTTGCTCTGTAGAGGAAACACTTGTAGGAAATGACATGTCAACTCAGAACCATTATAAGTATAAGTTCCTACAGAAGCATTATAATAGAAATCATTATCTGTAGAGTAATTATAACATTTACCATCAGATGTAAACACGTAATATCCATTTTCTGTCTCTTTCCAAATTCCTACTATGGAATTTGTAGCAACTGTAGAATCTTTGCCATTGACAGTTGAGTCTTTAGGGTTATTATTATATTCTTCATCATCTTGAAATTGATCTTCCAAATCATCTCCACCACAAGAAGTGAACGAGAATGTCAAAGACATTGCCATAAACAGCATGCTTAGATAAACAAAAAACTTTTTCATCTTTTTATTATTTATAAGTTTATTAAAATTTTAGCGTTAGAATATTCACTCAAAATCGCCTTTCAGGGAAATTTTCCATTTGAATAAAAATTTTATCCGGACAAAAATAAACATAAAATAGACATTTTAATAGAATTCAATAAATATTTCAAAGAAAGGAGAGGTTTTATACCGTAATTTTTGATTCTTTTTTGCCTTGTAATCGATCTTGAATTAAAAGTGGGATCAAGAGAAAAGAGAGGTTCTAAGCAATCAAAAGCACGTTAAATCTCTGTTATTGCCAATCTGACGAATTATAGGTAATTTTGCAGCAACACAGGAAAGGTTGTATGGCAAATAAAACTAATTTTCAACGGGAATTAGACAGCATCATAGCTGAGATTCAGAAGAGCGGAGAGACACCAAGTCTGCTGCTCCACAGTTGTTGTGCACCTTGCAGCAGTTATGTATTGGAGTACCTCTCCCAATATTTCAAAATCACCGTCTTCTACTACAACCCCAACATTTGGCCCGAAGAGGAGTACTTCAAACGTGTAGCTGAACAGGAACGTTTCATCAAGGCATTGAATCCCATCCATCCCATCCACTTCATGGCTGGCGAGTACGACACCAAAAGGTTTTATGACGTAACAAAAGGTATGGAACACGAAAAAGAGGGAGGCATACGCTGCTTTGCCTGCTACCGTCTACGTTTGGAAGAGTGCGCCAAGATGGCAAAAGAGCAAGGCTTCGATTACTTCTGCACTACCCTCTCCATCAGTCCGCTGAAGAACGCTGAAAAGCTGAACGAAATCGGAAATGATATTGCTGAAATGGAAGGTCTGAAATTCTTACCGTCCGACTTCAAAAAAAAAGGCGGATACCTTAACTCTATCGAATTGTCTAAAAAATACGGTCTCTACAGACAGGATTACTGCGGCTGCATCTTCTCAAAGCCTAAAGATGATGAGCAATAAAACACAAATTAACACTAATTACTTTTTTATTTTCAAACAGCAGCTCGTCATTTTCAGCCTCATCTGGCTAGAAATTATACACGAATTTCTTAGCGGACGTTCCGTCCACTTAGTGAGAATCCGAGATTCATCTCGTTTTTACAAAAAGAATTTGATTCGATTTATTTTTGAGGGCCAAACAAAACGGAGTCCACCTTTGCAACAACCTCCTCGGCTGTAATCTGGTTCAAGCAGGCGTAATCGCCTCTCATGCAAGGTTTATTTCCATAAATGGAACAAGGACGACAAGGCATGTCCTTTTGAATGATATTGTTAGGGTTCTGACCATAACCATAAAAACCGGCAAACGGATGTGTTGCACCCCAAATTGAAACAACCGGTGTATTTACCAACGAAGCCAAATGCATGTTGGACGAATCCATCGAAATCAACAAATCGGAAGCATTCAGAATCTGAATCTCTTCGTTCAAAGAGAACTTTCCTGCAAGGGAGATAACGCCTTGATATTTGGCCGCCCAAGATTCGAGTACCTCCACCTCTTTTTTGCCTCCTCCGAAAAGAAGAATCTTCGCCGTTTTCTTTTCTGAAAGAGTAGCAATCACCTTCTCCATCATCTCCAACGGATAGATTTTGCCTTGATGCTGAGCAAATGGAGCAATCGCCAACCACTTTTCGTTCTTCTCTCCCGTTACGGAAAGAATATTGGACGACAACACATTCTCCTTTGAGAAAAGGCCGTCATACTCCAAGTCGAAGTTGTAACCTGCCTTTGCGAATACGTCACGGTAACGCTCAACAGAAGTTTTCAGCTGCAGAAAATGTTTGTTATCCACACGAGTAAGAGCCTTTTTATCTGAACGCCCCTTGTCAATCACATGGTTAGGAACGCCTTTTAGGCGGAAAAGAGTGCGAAGTACCTTGCTACGCAAAACGTCGTGCAAGTCGATAATACGGTCGTATTTATCTTGAGAAGATAGTTTCTTGAAAAGCTTAAAGATACCGGCTAACCCTACATAGTCGCGTTTCGTATCTGCCCCAATAAAGCGGAGATTCGGAAGAGAAGGAAACATGCCTTCAAAACGAGGATTGGACAAAACCGTCACCTCAACCTCCGGAAAACAAAGGGCAAACGAAGCTACGACCGGAACGGTCATAGCCACATCACCCATAGCCGACATACGAATTACCAGTATCTTCATCGTATATTACGCTTTACGTCCGTAAAGCACAGGATTCAAGCTTGGATCGTTGTACATCTTCATCTGTTTGTAGACCTTCATGTAACGGTCGCCATTCTCAATGTCGACGATCAATTGATCAATAGCAGAAGAGAGGTCTTTACGTTGTTCTAAAAGAATAGCCAATTTCTTGTTGCATGCCTCTTTGTGTTCTGGAGAGACATCCTTACGGTTAACCTCGCTCAGCATGTGGTAAATCTTAAGAGCAAGAATAGACAAACGGTCGATAGCCCAAGCTGGACTCTCCGTATTGATGACTGCTGTAGGTTTTACTTTTACAGATTTGTATTTATCCAAGAAATAGCTGTCAATCATCTCAACCAAATCAGTACGGTCTTGGTTAGACTTATCGATTCTTCTCTTGATAGCAAGAGCCTCAACTGGATCAATCTCTGGATTTCTGATGATGTCTTCCAAATGCCATTGAACAGTATCTATCCAGTTCTTAAGATAAAGAACATTCTCAATGGTCTGTGGTTTGAACGGATTCTCGATTGGAGTATCTACATTATCTTTTTTGTGATAGGCAATCACCACATCATCGAAAATCTTATTTGCTTCTTCGCTAAAACTCATAACTATGTGTTTTATTTAAATGAAAAATAGCGAAACAAATCTCTCAGAATAAGACATTCGTTTCATTTTACCCTACAAAGATACTTCTTTGTTCTGAAACAGAAAAAGTAAAAAGAAGAACATTCAAAATCTTTCATAAGAGTTTTCTGCTTGCCTTTCATAGAACCATTTATTAGAAGAACCCGTTGGCGGAATTAAATTAGTGCATATTTAACCCGCCCAATAGGTTTGTTATTTTTGTAGTTGATATATTGTAGGATTGTAAATGCACTAATTTTCCCGATAATTCGGGTAAACAACCCAATTGTTTCTTTAG
>JAKPTX010000065.1 GCA_029570835.1 Bacteroidota bacterium | reverse complement strand
GAAGAAAAATTGTCGTAATAGGATTTAAATATCGAAACACCATGGTTGTCCATACATACGACATACCCCAAAAAACCATAGCTAATATCACCAATAAATAGACAAAAGCCGAAAATTTACCATCTTGTCTCATCCCTAAGCATCTTGAGTTGGTATTGCAAAAGTACAAACACCTTCCAGCTGCATCTTGAAAAAATTTAAAATCAAGGGGAAAAAATTTCCTGATTTTGACAAAAGGAAGGGAAAACAGAGGAAGGAAAAAAGTAAGAATAGAGGTTGGGGATTGGAGATTGGAAATTGGGGATTGGAGATTGGAGGTTGGAGATTGTTTGTAATTTAAAATTTCTAAATTATCAGTTGTTAGTTGTAATTTGCGTAAATCAGCGGATTAATCTGCGGAAATCAGCGAGAAAAAATTTTCCTGATGTTAACTAAAGGAAGGGAAAAACAGAGGAAGGGAAAAAGGGAGAATAGAGATTGGAGGTTGGAGATTGGAGGTTGGAGAATAGAGAATAGAGATTGGAGATTGGAGATTGGAGATTGGGGATTGGGGATTGGGGATTGGAGATTGGAGATTGGCGATTGGAGATTGGCGATTGGAGGTTGGAATTTGTTTGTAAAATGGAATTTCTAAGTTATCAGTTGTTAGTTGTAATTTGCGCAAATCAGCGGATTAATCTGCGGAAATCAGCGAGAAAAAATTTTCCTGATGTTAACTAAAGGAAGGGAAAACAGAGGAAGGGAAGAAGGGAGAATAGAGAATAGAGATTGGAGGTTGGGGATTGGAGGTTGGAGCTTGTTTGCAATTTGGAATTTCTAAGTTATCAGTTGTTAGTTGTAATTTGCGGAAATCAGCGGATTAATCTGCGGAAATCAGCGAGAAAAAATTTTCCTGATGTTGACAAAAGGAAGGCAAAACAAAGGAAGGGAAGAAGGGAGAATAGAGATTGGAGGTTGGAGATTGGAGATTGGGGATTGTTTGCAATTTGAAATTTCTAAGTTATCAATTGTTATTTGTAATTTGCGCAAATCAGCGGATTAATCTGCGGAAATCAGCGAGAAATAATTTTCCTGATGTTAACTAAAGGAAGGGAAAACAGAGGAAGGGAAGAAGGGAGAATAGAGATTGGAGATTGGAGATTGGAGATTGGAGGTTGGAGATTGTTGGTTGTTCGTTGTCAGTTTAAAAATACTTGACAAATAGAAAAATTATCCTTATCTTTGTTGAAAATATTTCAATAGGGATTTACTCTTTGAATCGAAAAATGATGAACATATAAAGAAGAATACCTCAAGAAAAGGAAAGAAAATGCAGCAGAAATATAACATATTAAATATCAGTATTTTACCCCCCCCCACACAATATTTTGCTTCTCTGTTGCTATCAGAAAGTACAGAATAAAACAGTTGAAAGATCCTCCTTAAATAAGGGCGGACGAATGTAAAGGCTGACAATGAGATTCGAAAACCGCCATAAAAATTCTCAGCCCATCACAACGATTTTCCTCACATTACATCTTATGACGGCTTATGCCGGTTTTGACGAGTAAAAAATAAATAAACAAACTCAAACCTAAAAATCATGTTAAACATCAAGTTTATAAAATCAAAAAAAGCATTCAATCAGAATATGAAAGCCAATGCTTCGGCTTTTTTCGCTGCCTGGGCTTTGGCCATGTTAATGATTACTCCATTCTTCGTTAATGGGCAAACACCTGATATAGATAATAACTGGCAGTCAACCCCATTTTTCGAAGATGAATTCTTAGGTATCAGATAAATTATGATAAATAATGATTCTAACCCAATAAAAAAAAGACCATGAAAAAATTTCCTTGGAAACTATGCATGCAAACCTTAGGTTTGAGTTTCTTCGTTTTCTTTATCTTTTCGTGCAACAAAGATGAAGACCCTGAACCACCACCTCCTCCTCACGACACTAACTTCATTATTCAGGCTTCTTCCCCTCCTTTACAAATTCAATGTGGCAATTCTCATCACTGGTGGTCTGACACTGCTTATTTAGATGTGGATCTAGATAGCATAAAAGATATCGTTGTATATTTTGGAATACACTCTAATTATGACATAATGGTTTTTTATCAATCATTATTAATTCCAGAATTATGGTTGATAAAAAAGTGGGTAGATATGCGTAACGTACCGAAATGGTGTTGGACTACTATGCATGCATCATGGGTATATCAAAAGGTGGAATATCTTGGTATAAGAGTTCAAAAGGAAGATGGTTATCATTATGGGTGGATAAAAACATATAAAACTTCCACTAATTATATTACCAACCGCATAGATTCCATAGTTTACTGTCGTTTACCCAACAAGCCATTTACGGTAGGGCATTTCGATATTGATATCTAAGAATCTGTTTCTTATTGCCTTAACATCAGAACTCTTGATCTTTTCATTACATATTTGTAAAGTTTCACCACGTTATCCATATTCTCAAACTACTATAATACCTTATTTTATCAACAATGAGGTTGATAAAGCGGTTTTGAGAATATATGATATAAATGGACAGACCAAACTGCAAATCCCCATAACCAATAGAGGCAAGAATGAATTAATTCTTCAGGCCAATACTATGGAAGCGGGTATTTATGTATATTCTCTTTATTGCAATAACATCCAGGTAGATACTAAAATAATGATTTTAACCCAATAAAAGAGACCATGAAAAAATTTCCTTGGAAACTGTGCATGCAAACCTTATGTTTGAGTTTCTTCGTTTTCTTCATCTTTTCGTGCAACAAAGATGAGGACCCCGAACCACCAGCTCCTACTCACGACACCAACTTTATCATCCAAGCTTCTGTGCCTCCTTTGCAAATACAATGTGGATTTCATCCCTGGTGGTCTGATACCTGTTATTTGGAGTCTGTCTACACAGTCATCCAAATTTTCAGTAAAAGTATAAAGTTCTCATGAAAGTTTGCTTTTTTGAAGTTATTCTTGATTAATTTTATGACTTTTCAGGTTAAAATCAAGAGTTTCTTTTCAATTTTTTCACTACTGACCGACAAAAAAATCGAATAAAAAAATGATAAAACAAAACCGAAGTCTTATCTCCCGCGAATGTAAACTTTATGGTAACCTCAAATTTACAACTATGGGTAAAGATACATTAAAAAATTTAGTAGGTCAGCCAAAAAGAAAAGGTCATTTTTAAAGAGTTTTCCGCATTCGATTCCGCCACCATAATTTTTTTCGGATGTGATGAGGAAAGTTGATCCAAATCCCAAAGGAGAAAGAAAGTAAAAAGGAGGTTTGAAAGTCCACATGCTGATCGATATCCATACCGAGGCACGTGTTTTTGCGAGGCCAAGATGCATGACAAGAAGTTTTTTAACGCATTGGGACATTACGGCGGAGTTAGCTGCTTTAATTTACAAGTACCGATAGATTCTTGAGATCACTTTCAAATGGTAAATATTTTGGAAGTTATTAGAATTTTGTCGGTAAATAATGAAAAATTGGTGCAGCAGGTCATTAAACTATTAGGGTATGACAAGTTCTAACGTATTAAAAATATGATAAAAGTCATGAAACGAATATTTTCCTTACTGTTTGTTTTAGTAGGACTGATGGCTCATTCCTATGCCCAAACCGATTTGGTTATACAGAAAATCATTCAAATTGGGACTGTTGAAAACCAGACCATGAAACACCTTGACGTGCTATGCAACCAAATAGGTGGCAGGCCGGTTGGATCATCAGCGTATGGGGATGCCGTTGTATGGGCTGCCCGGCAATTTCAGGCATGGGGAATGGATGTTTACCTCGACGAAGTAGGCGAGCTTCCCGTAGGGTTTAACCGAGGTCCCTGGTTTGGCAGGCTTCTTGGCGACGACCCCATGACGCTTCATTTTGCTACGCCGTCCTATACTGCAGGGACAAAGGGCATTCAGCGCGGACATGTTTTGATCGAACCTAAAACCCAACGCGAGTTTGAAAGGATGAAGGGGAAGCTAAACGGTGCATGGGTTCTGATTTCAGGCGAAAGCAACGGATGGCCAATAGACTTCTCGGTAAAGGCTAACCGTAGACGCGATAGCATTATTGCACAAAACAACGAAATTGAAAAGAAAAATGATGAGATTTTGCGGGAAAACTGGATGAACCGTAGCGCTAACCTACCACCCAAAGAGCTGATTCCCCTGACGGAGGAACCGGGTTTATTTTACCGGCAAATGGTTGAGGCAGGAATACATGGCATAATCCAGTCTGCACCGAATCCAATCAGGGTGCTTTACGACAGAAAGAATGTAAACAACATGGTATGGGATAGTCTACCCCAAATACCAGACATCAAGCTGGATGAAAATCAGTATAAAATTATTGAGCGAATGGCTAGGGAACGCCAGTACTTCCAACTGGAATTCGATATCCGCAACCACTTTCGTCCAGGGCCTATCGCCTACCATACAGTAATTGGAATTATTAAGGGAACCGAATTTCCTAACGAGTATGTTATTATGGGTGGCCATCTTGATGCTTTTGATGTGGCTACCGGTGCAGCCGATAACGCAGCAGGGGTCGCGTCTGCTATGGAAGCTGCAAGATTGATCATGAAGGCAGGGGGCAAGCCTAAACGTTCTATCCTTGTTTGCCTCTGGGCAGGCGAAGAGTTTGTCCTATTGGGCTCAACAAGCTGGGTGGCCAAAAACAACGATAAGCTGCAGTCCATTTCTGCCATGTTCAACCATGATAGCGGACCAACCGTGGCAAGCAGCCTATCAGTCCCAAAGCCTATGCTCAACGACTTTACCAGCATTTGCAGACCATTAAACAGCATTAATCCTAATTTTCCATTCACACTTAAAGAGGCAACTCCTCGTCCAAAACCCAAAACCCTCGGAGGAACAGATGCCTCACCATTCCTTATGGCAGGAGTGCCTGCTTTCCATTTTGGAACAGAAGATATTGATGGACTCGACTTTAGCTACCAGGAAATATGGCATACTGAACGCGATACCTACGATAAATGCCCTGCCAACTATATGAACCATACCTCCATTGTTACAGCAGTAGTTGTGTATGGCATAGCAAATCTCGACCACCTGCTCTCGCGCGAAAATCTTTTTGCCCCCGACGATAAGCTAAAGGATGGTGGAAAGGCAAAAGGGAAAAAATAGACTGCACTTGTCTGGAATAAACTGCACACCCATCATTTTAGCTAATCCACGTTTATCGGTCGGTGGAAAGAAAAATAGCTTTCATAAACTTTTGTTTATGTGATCGGAATTTTTAATGCTTTTAAACTTGATGCTATTCTTATTCTATTCATAGCCGGAGAAATTGTTTCTTTTATTTATAATTACTACTAACCGACAAAAAAATCGAATAAAAAAATGATGAAACAAAACCGAAGTCTTATCTCCCGCGAATGTAAATTTTATGGTAACCTCAAATTTACAACTATGGGTAAAGATATATTAAAAAATTTAGTGGGTCAGCCGGAAAGAAAAGGTCAGTTTTGACGAGTTTTACGCCTTCGATTCCGCCACCATAATTTTTTTCGGATGTGATGAGGAAAGTTGATCCAAATCCCAAAGGAGAAGGAAAGAAAAAAGGAGGTTTGAAAGTACACATGTTGACCGATATCCATAACGAGACACCTGTTTTTGCGAGGATTAGTGAAGCAAAAATGCACGACAAGAAGTTTTTGGCGCATTTGCATCCTTCTAAAGACAACATGTTGGTTTTCGACAAGGCCTACAATTACTACCTTCAATTTGCTACTTGGACTGAAGAAGGAGTAAATTTTGTATGTCGTTTGAAAGACAATGCCAAGATACAGTTACAGGAAGTTTTGTTTGAAAAAGCGTTTTCAAAAGAAGAATTTGGTGTTTACAGGGTGGAGCACATACATTTGGATTACAAGGAAAACAAACAACAAAAAACACTTTGTTTGCGTTTGGTCTATTATAAAGACGAAAAAGGTCGAAAGTACAAATTCCTCACCAATATTTGGGACATTACGGCAGAGGAGGTCGCGTTGATTTATAAATATAGATGGACGATTGAGACCACTTTCAAAAAGTTGAAACAGAATTTTCAGCTACATTTTTTCTATTCTGAGACAGAAAATGGCATAAAAACTCAGATTTGGTGTACTTTGATAGCACATTTGTTACTCCAGGTGATAAGTGTTTTATCTAAGAGCAAGAAAGCGTTCTCTGCCATCGCTGCATTAGTGCGGATACACCTAATCAGCCATTTGGACTTGATGTGGGTTGTAACCGAGGGC
>JAKPTX010000061.1 GCA_029570835.1 Bacteroidota bacterium | reverse complement strand
TTGAAAAATAAAATGGGCTTGCCGTTAAGGAAGCCCTAAGTATTTCATCTACGAATTTTTTAATCTGTTCATCATTGCCGTTTTCTAGTTTTACTATATGCAGAAATCCTGTGGTGTCTGTATATGCATAAATACCTTCTTTGCTTCTGCTTTTATGAATGCATTTAAGTATAAATTTTCCAACTGCTCGTGGTTTTGAAGTTCTCATCTTACATCACTCCCCAAAAATCAATATTTTTATTTAATACAAGAAGTAAAAAAATAATTAATAAAGTTTATTAATAGCATAAAAGATATAAATTTAAGAAACTTAATATCTTTGCTTGGATACGCTATGTTTATAGCATACCACTTAAAAAACAAGAATTCTAAATTATCGCTATCATAAACTCTACCACATGAAACCCTTTAATATCAAATGGCTCATATCAGATCTAGTTTTAATGGCTTATAAACTTACACAAAATATCAATTTTTAACGGAAATTATTTGTTTTACCTCACTTTTTCACAAAAAAAATCTATATCCTAATAGATACAGATTAAATCTTAATTATCCGGTAAGTTTAAATTGTAGTTTCAATAACTGCACTTTTAAGGCAAGCTCTGAAGTAGTTTTTCGTATGATGAATAACCTGTTTTTCTTCAGCCTCCCTAAATTTGAACAAAGCTCTATCGATATGGGATAATTTGAGTAAATAAATAACTTCATCGTTGGAGTAATATAAATCCTTTATTGTCTCCTCAATCAACGGACGAAAATTATCATGAAACAAATATATATTTAATTTTTTAAAAAGGTCTGTCAGTCCGTCGTTCTTTTTGTCCGTCAACAAAGTCACCTCCTAGTAATCCTGTAATTCTCACCGTTCATATTTAATACTGTTGAGTGTTCAACTAATCGTCCAATTAGAGCGGAGGTCATATGCTTATCTTTTCCAAGGAACTCAGACCATTGGGAAAAGTCAAGATTTGAAGTGACAATGGTACTTTTGGTCTCGTATCTAGCTGCAAAAATTTGAAACAAAAGGCTTGCTCCAACAGAGTCAAACGAGAGGTACCCTAACTCATCGACATATAAAATATCACAGGAATTAACATTTTTAATGTACTGCGAGAGTTGCTTTTCATTTGAAGCTTCTGTCATTTGATTTACCAAGTCTGATGCACGTCGAAATTTCACTGTATATCCCTTTGTTATAGCTTCAAGGCATATTGCAGTCATGAGGTGACTTTTGCCTGTTCCGCTATTGCCCAGTGCAATTACATTTCTCTTGCTTTTTACAAAATTGCAGCTTGCCAATTCCATTACTGTATCTTTATTTAAATCAGGGAGTCTTTCTGTATCAAATTCAAATGTATCCAATGTTTTTATAACTGGGAAGTTTGCATTTTTAATTCTGTAACGATATTTGTTTTCGGTTTTTATTGATAATTCTGCTTCCAAAATATTATGAAGTATTTCCTCTACAGACAAATCCTTTTTAATATATTCTTTAAAATTTACAAAAGCATTGAGCTTTAGAGCTTTTGAGATGGAAACTATATTATCAGTCAAGGTTTTTTCGTTTTGAATTGATATTTTCATACTTTTGATTTCCTTTCTATTAATTGATCATATTCTTCTAAATTTGCATGGTCTATATTGAATTCTGTTTCTATTGTTTTAGGCAAATCATCTTTTCTTTGTGATATTTCAACATAGAAACAAACCCTGTCATAGTTTGGCACCCCTGTTAAATTGGCTTGTTTTACCGCCCACAGTAGCAAGTCATTATCAAGCTTTCTTGCCAGAAGAAGGATATTAACAAGTTGCACATTTTTATCTCTGTCTTTGCAAAGCTTTAAAAAGTTTTTAAGTTCTTGAGGCATTATACCTTTGTTTATGGGAATTGCATTTTTAATAGCTCTTGGCTTTCTTTGGAGTATTTCAAGATAGTGTTCGGTTACATATTGATGATCTTGAGGATACAAGCCCTTTTTATGCTTCCAGATTAGTTTTCCCATATGATATATATCAACATTGAAGGGTGAAATTTTGACAGTTACAGACAACCCCACATATTCGGGTGGAACAGAGTATTTGGTTGAACCCACTCTGACAGTAAGATCTGAATGTACATTGGCCTTTAC
This sequence comes from Bacteroidota bacterium, assembly GCA_029570835.1. Classification (GTDB taxonomy): domain Bacteria; phylum Bacteroidota; class Bacteroidia; order Bacteroidales; family WCHB1-69; genus UBA5429. Next base: position 5,081 of record JAKPTX010000061.1, on the reverse strand, counting down.
TTCTTCAGCAATATCAAGCGGATATGCAGGAAGCGGAAGAAGATATGTTCGTTCCTCATCAAGCATATCTTTTATTGTTCTGGTTCTGGTCTTAATTCTGTGATTCATGCAGTATTGAAGGCACTTTCGAGCGACATGTTCTTGAAGTTCCTGATAACTCTCAACATTTGGCATTGGTGTAAAGGCGATCTTTCTGACAATACTAACAAGATTTTCTACTGAGCCTTTTTCCCAACCACTGTATGCGTTGCAAAATATTCCCTCAAAGGCGTAATGGGCTTCAAGTTTTTTAAACTTTTCCTGTTTTACGGCTTCTTTACCAGAACCCTCAAGCACCGCACTTTTGAGGTTGTCATAAATACAATGAAGAGCTACTCCTCCAAAATATTCGAAAGCCATTACATGCCCCATAAAAAAACTGGAACTCGTTTTGTCCGGGAAAACAGTTGAAAAAATCCCATAGCTATATGGAAGAACTGCACAGAAAACAGAAACTCTGGTCTTAACCTTATTGATATAGGCATAAGCATCTCCCCAATCAAATTCCATTGATTCACCAGGTTCATGTTCAATGGGAATGAATATTTCAGGTTTATCAATTCTCAATTCCTGCACATATTTGCGTATAGTAGATTCACCAATTCTATAACCTGAATCAATAAGCTTTTCCCATATTATCTTTGCGTTAAGGCTTTGTTTTTTGGGTGCATCCTTGTTTTCGTTGATAATCTTTAAAATTTCCTCTTCCAGCATAAGTCTCAAAGGGGCTTTTTCTGGAGTATATTCTTTTCGTTCTCCAGGAATAGCCTTTCCTTCACAATATTTTTTGACAGTATCTCTGGATACATTAAGCTGTCTGGCAATTTGTCTTTGGCTCAAACCTTCTACGGTATATAGTCTACGGATCATACGGTATTTTTCAGTATCAACAACAGCCATTTATTCCACCTCCATTTGAAATTCGGTTTTTTCTGATTTCCCCGAGGAAATTGCTATATTTTTTACTAACTTCAGAAACTTATCAAGCTTAGATACAATAACGGTGATAAGAGAAGCGTAATTTCCAAGTACTACGGAATCTATGGTTGCAAAGGTTGCTTCTAATTCTCCGATTAATTTAATCATAAGTCTTAATGAAGATTCCAACTTCTGTGAGTTCTCAAAGTGTTTATCTTGAATTGCTGATTTTGAAACTTTTTTAAACTCAGCATTGTTTATATAACACATTGCCTCATTAGGACTATTAATGATTGTTTCTTTCAAGGCGTCAGATGTAGTCTTATTTCCATAGGCACAGACAAGTTTCTCAACATTAGATTTAGGAATACCTTCAAAGATTACTTTTGATGCAAATTCAAATTGTTTTTCTTTTGGAAGCCTTGATATATCTTGAGCAGAAGAGGGACAAAGTTCTTTTGACAAGACCATATTAGCAACTCTTTCATTCAAACGCTCTGCTATTGAAAGTCTTTTGGATATCCAAGCTTCAGACCTCATCAGCTGTTGAGCAAGTTGTTTTTGATTGTATTTTTTGAACTTGAGAATTTCACGCAAAATCATGCCCTCTGATATTTTGTTTAACTCCTTGTGCAAGGAAGAAAGCAAAAGAATTGCTTTTCCAATATCATCAGGATTTAGGATGCTGGTCATAAAAACATCTGCTTTTTCCACGTTCATGTCTTTTAAAACCGACAATTCCTTTTCGCCTCTTAAGGTAACAAGATTACCATCAGGCTTCTCAACGGTAATAATAGGCATGACGAGTCCATACTGCTTTAAGCTACGCTTGCAAAGAGTCTTTTGGCTTTCAGATATTCCGATTCCCAACACTTTATTTTCTGGAATCATGTTAATATCCACTTCTTTTATGGGATATTTTACTGTACTTACCATTCTTACACCTCCAACATTATGTTTTCTTCATATTAATGCTAATGTTGGTGCATGGCTATATGACTTACTGCATTAAGCTGTTTAAATCAGGTATTTATGGTATCTTTCATAGAATTGATAACTTAGTAATGAACTGAAATCCATATACTTGTCAGGGTCGAGAATTGGAGAGAGTGTTTTATGGAGAAGCTGGTATTTTTCTAACTGTGTTTCTTTCCAACATGGTCTCGTTTTTATTGCTGTTTGAGGTGCTTCAAAATCATCACTATCTGAAAGCATAGCAATTTCTTCCGCATTTAAATAAAGTTTATTAAGTACTCTGGAAAGAGTGGAATGGCTGAAATTTTCCAATCCGAACTTTGTACGCACCTTAAGTGCTACCTTTCTCATTGATAAACTTGAACTAAGGTAGAGAATGACTGCATAAATATATACATAAACCGGATATTTTCTATTAGGAAGTTTTATCGAAGGACATATGACTATATTCTTTTTATCATCAGATTTTAGCATAGGGCAAGTTAACTGTTTTTCTTTGTTATCGATAAAAAACTTGTATGATACTGTTTTCCGGCGTAGTGAAGAAGACCTTTTTAATTCGTCTATGAATTCAGAGTTGAAGGTTATGCTAAAACTTTTGCTATATATATTGATTTTTTCATTTACAAGTGTTATTATCAATTTGCGTTTGGGTCTTGAAGTGTTAAATGCTCGATACATTTAACTTAAAAACTTCAAGACTTCTTCATTTTAGTGGCGGACTACTTTTTCTGTAGCACGCTAAAAAAGTATACCATATTTTTTGGTATACTTTCCACATATCATTGGCTGTGTTTTTGGTAGGGTTAATTCGTAGCGTATCCACCCTGTTGCCAAGCATGCGATCAGTTGGAATACTGTTTTAGTGCTTGTTTAGGGTGTTGTAAGACCCTGTAATGGTGTGATTTAGTGATGATGGTATGTGTTGTATTTCTATATTAGTATTCCATTGGTTTAAAAGGGTTATTATTGCTGTATTGCTGGCATTTTTGAATCCCTTGTTAGTGCGATTTATGAGGATAGATTCATATTGTGTTTGTGTATAAATGTGGAATATTTTGATTGATAGATTGGATTCAGTTAGAATTCTGCTGTGGTGCTGTTTGAAGTGTTGTGGAATCCTGTAATGTCTAGGTCTAGGGGTAAGGTGATATAATGTGAATAACTATAAGGGAAATTGCAGTGGCCTTTATTACTAGTGTTTCAATGACATAGCGGATATTGGAGAATTGAGAAATAAAGATAAGTGGAGAAAAAGGCACTAAAAAAACGCCAGACTCCCCTTTTTGTTGGTTTCTGGCGTTCATGTAAGTCAAACTATTTTTTCATAAGGTAGGACGATTTACCTGTCAGAGACTACTGATAAAGTCATTTTTCTGATATTTGAGGTCTGAAACCCACATAAATTTGTTTGTATTATTGAAAAACAAGCACTTCTTCAGTGGTTTCTACCTGTCCCTTTGTTACCATTAAGATATTTAGTGAGTATCAGCCAAAGTATTCATGATCTTCGTACTCCCATAAAAAATATTTAGTCAATTTTCTAACGCTCTCCTCCCAATTTTCACAACTACAGCTTTCTACAATTTTAGTCAGCTCCTTTTCAATATTACTCCAATTATAACAGGTCTTATGCACTTGATGTAATTTGATACCAAAAATTTTCTAAGAAAATGTCGAAAAACACTTGACATTTTCAAAATCGCCCAAAAATCAAAAAGGATAGTATTTTTTACTGTTACTTTGATGATTTGGGTGATACAAATGACTAAATTAGAGCAACCGATCCTTGAAAACAAAGAATATGGCCCCGGAGGGGGAATTCCTTTGCTAAAAAGCCTTTGGGAAAAATTTGATCTTCAATTGATTTTCTCTCAATGCGGATTCCAGAAACACGCCGGTATTCCCGCTTGGCTGATGAGTTTTGTATACATTTGCGGAATAATAGCAAAAAAGACATCTGTAAATCAAAATGCTCAGTTTTCAAGCGATTCCCCCATCCTCAACTACTTGTTGAAAGGTAAAACTGTTACACAGTCTGCCTTCAGCAGATTCTTTTCGGCACCTTACCAATGGCTGAAGCTTTCTGTAGCAAGAGTTTCCAGACTACAGGAAACAGAGGATACAAAACTTTCTGATGGAGATGTCATTGCACTTGACGATACAAAGATTGTTCACCCCTTTGGCAAAAAGCTCCCTTTCTTGTGTTGGTTGTTTGACTATTCCAACAAATCTCATGTCTGGTGCATGAATATTGTATCCACACTGGCAGTCCTCAAAAACGGTCTTGAATACCCACTCTTTTGGCGGTTTTGGGTGAAACAAACCGAAGAGGATTCGAAAAAATCCAAACTTGAGCTTTCCAAACAGATGCTTCAAGATGTCCGAAATTCAACAACCGCAAGGCTTTGGGTAGCTATGGACAGATGGTTCTTGTGTTGGAATTTCTTCGAATGGCTTCAATCCAATGGGTTTGACTGGGTAACAAAAGCAAAGAAAAACACTGTTCTGTATGTCAAAAGTGCTTCAGGATACAAGAAAACCAATCCCAAAGAGCTTCTTGCAACTTGTTACAGTAAGCTTTCAAAGCTTGGGAAAGATGCTGTGATTGTAATTCCAGATATTTATGTCCGCCGTCCATATGATACCTTAACTAAAAGGGGAAAACCCACTCGTAAGTGGCATTATGTGCCAATTGCTGCTATTGCATCAACTTACAAGCAAGCTACTGAGCCCTCCGAAGGTTTAATTCAGGAGGAGGATGAAACTGCTACATACAAGGATGCGTTTCTCCTTATCAGTAACCGTATGGATTGTCCTGAAGAGGTTGCCAAAGTCTATGCCAAGCGGTGGAAAATTGAAGTATTTTACAGAACAAGCAAACAGGAGCTGGGGCTTACTAACTGCCATTCTCGCTCTGAAAGCGCTCATTTTGCACACATGGAGTTATTATTCCTTGCTGAAACCCTTCTTTGCTTTTCCAAATGGGAATGCAATAAAGAAGGCGCGAATGAAGCCCTTTCCCACAGCCAAATGGTCGGTTACTTATTCAACGCCAGTCATCGGGTAGTCTGTAACGATCAGACTATCCAAATATATTATGACATATCTGGCGCTATGTTTTCAAGGTTCATCAATAAATTTTGGCC
>JAKPTX010000060.1 GCA_029570835.1 Bacteroidota bacterium | reverse complement strand
CTTACAACCATGACTTTCGAAGAACGTGAGCAAATTACGAAGAAAAATTCAGATGACCTGCTTTCGCAGTTGATAGATTATCAGGGAGAGAACCTGATAAGTGAGATATTAAGACTTGGCATACAAAGCCTGATGGAGCTGGAGCGAGATGAACATATTGGTGTAGGCAGCTATGAGCGCGGAGATGAGCGCCAGAGTTACAGGAACGGCTATAAATCCAGGACTCTGTATACGCGTGTTGGTCCGCTGGTTCTACAGGTACCTCAGACCCGTGACGGAGCATTCTATCCTTCGATTCTGGAGCGTTATCAACGCAGTGAAAAAGCGTTGGTTCTTGCTCTGGCCGAAGCATATTTGCAGGGTGTATCGACAAGGAAGATGAAGGCAGTAACTGAGAGCTTGATGGGTAAAGAGTTTTCATCTGCATCGATCAGCCGGTTTGCATCCACTCTTGATGATGAGTTGGACTGCTGGAGAGAAAGATCTTTCACCAGGGAGTATCCTTACGTTGTGGTAGACGCCCGTTATGAGAGCTGCCGTGTAGATGGCAAGATCATTGATATAGCCTGTCTCGTAGCCCTGGGGATCGATTCTGAAGGTTATCGTCATGTATTAGGGATTGATACTTCATGGTCGGAGAGCAATGACTCCTGGGATCGGTTTATTGGTGGATTAAAGGACCGGGGGTTACAAGGGGTAAGGCTTTTTACCAGCGATGATCACCCGGGGATCCATAATGCGATAAAGAAACATTATCCCGGAGCTGTCTGGCAGCGTTGTCAGCGTCATTTTACGGTCAATGTGATGGATCGTGCTCCCAAAAGCAGGCATGATGACCTTTATGCCAGGCTAAAGGAGGCATGGGACTGTCGGGAGTATGATGAGGCCAAAACAGTTCTGGACAAGCTCTCAGATGATTACCGCCAGAAGTACCCTGATCTGGCAAATTTTGTATCGGAACACGGATGGGAGACTCTTGGGGTGTACTACGCATGCCCGGTGGAACACCATAAACGGCTCCGGACGTCAAACATGATCGAAAGGGTGAACCAGGAGCTTAAAAGAAGAAGCAGGGTGGTGAGGATATTCCCGAACCCGCTCAGTTGCAGACGGCTCTTTACAGCGTTGCTCAAGGAATGGCACGAGGACTGGGTCAGTGGAAGGGTATACCTCAATATGGATTTATTAAAAGAATTTGAACTGAACAAACGGCTTCACCAGCAGGAGCGCGCTCCTGCTGGTGAACCAAACACTATGACACAGAAAATAATAACCGTGGCTTCATAATTTTACAGAAAAAAAGTTGCACAACTGTCTCTCCATCAATTTCACCTGAAAATGCAACAATCGTATTGTAAGGAATTCCATTTTCTTTCAAATATTTATCGAATGCATGTTTGTATTTCACAGCATTTCTGCGGCTGCTTGTAACAATCATTGCTTTTGCCAGACCATTTATTTTCTTTTTCCGAATCACCGCATCCAAAAAATGGTCAACCATTACTGCGGTTTTTCTTGCTATGTTCAGTTCATGGTTTTCAACATATATGCGTAATTTTTTTTGTGCTTTCTTTTTGTCGAATAGAGGGTCATCTTCAATCTTTTTTAACAGCCCAAAACTGGCTTTATATGTCGTATAATATTTTAATACATCCTCAATAAAATGTTCTTCAATTGCTTGTTTCATTGAGTATAAATGGAATGCCCGGAATTTATCTTTTTCTCCGTCATGGTATTTTATACCGAACAATTCAAGGGTCTTTGGTTTTGGAGTAGCTGTAAATGCAAAGTAACTTGCATTGGACAAAAGTTTTCTGGATTTTACAACGATTCTAATTAAATCTTCTGATGAAATATTATCTTCAGTTTCTTCATTTTCGAGGTTATTCAGAATTTCCTCCATTTCATCGTCAATTTCCTTTTTGGTAGCTGAATCAAGATTGAGTTTTGAAAGCGATTCATTTAGTTTTCTTGCCATTTGCCCGCTAAAGCTGCTATGGGCTTCGTCGATAATAATTGCAAATTTACTTGATGGCAACATTCCGATTTCTTCAACGATGTGCGGAAATTTCTGAATGGTTGAGATTATAATTTTCTTACCTTCCTCCAAAGCTTCTTTTAAATGCTTTGAGCCTTTATCAATATGTTCTACTAAACCTTTTACTTGTTCGAACTGCTTGATATTCCTTTGAATTTGCGAATCGAGAATAATTCTGTCAGTTACAATAATGATTGAATCAAAAACTGCGGTTGTGTTGGTTTTATCGAATAACCCAACCAATTGATGTGCTAACCAACTTATTGAATTACTTTTTCCCGAACCTGCCGAATGTTGAATCAAATAGCGTTTTCCTGTTCCGTTTTCTTTAGCATTTGCCAGCAAGTTACGAACCGCATCCAATTGATGATAGCGCGGGAAAATCATCTTTTTAATTTTCTCTTTTTTGATTTTTCCGTCGGGTAATATTTTTTCCGATTCTTCTTCTATCAGTTGAACATAGTTCTGAATGATGTTCGTTATACTGTCTTTGGTTAAAATTTCTTTCCAGAGGTATTCAGTTTTTATGCCATCGGAAGGAGGATTTCCTGCTCCATTATTATTGCCTTTGTTGAAGGGTAAGAAAAACGAGTTGTCGCCTTTCAAATTCGTACACATCCAAACTTGTTCGGTGTCAACAGCAAAGTGAACCAGGCAACGGGCCAGCCGAAACAATTCTTCCCGTTGGTCGCGGGTGGTTTTGTATTGTTTGATGGCATCTTTTACATTCTGTTTGGTTAATTCGTTTTTTAATTCGAATGTGATTACCGGAATTCCATTTATAAACACTACCAAGTCAAGCGATTTCTCATTTTGTGTGCTATAATGCACCTGGCGGGTAACCGAAAAGATATTCTTCTCATACTGTTCAGCATCTTTTTGGTTCAAGTTTGATACCGGTTTGTCGTAAAACAATTTAAGTTTTATTCCTGTGTTCCCGTCTGTTATATCGGTTCGCAATAAATTAATAACACCCCCAAGACACTTTTCATTTACAACGGTTTCATCTTTTATTTTACGATTTATCAAATATTTAATGCGTTGCCCGTAGTTGCTGCCATGCGATTTTTTAAGTTTAACCACTTCCTTTGGTTGGGTTTCTTCCAGAAATTTGAAAAGCAGTTCTTCATCAAAACAATCGGTTCGGTTGTATTGGCTAAAGTGGCGTTCTTCAAATCCATTCACCAAACACAAATATTGTGTTATATGAGCTTCCAATCCTTTTTCTGTGGTGTCGGTTGTCATTTTTAATGGAATTCGTAATGTCCTTTACAGGCTATAAATGTTACAACATTATTTTCAACAGTATAACTTAATCTATCATTGATATTAATTCTTTTCGATGCTTCCTTCCCTCTGTCTTTTAAATTTTCAGTTTGCCCCCTTCCCCCTGTAAATGGATGAAGTTCCACATCTTTCATAAGCAAAAGAAGATATTTGAATGAATCCATATCCGTGTTTTTCCATTCAAAGAACTGTTGCAGAAAACTTTCAGAGAAAATTACTTCGTATTTTCTATAGCTGAGATATTTTGTGAGAAGTTCAGTCGTATTAATATATTCAGGAAAACAATTTTCAGCCCATTCATTCAATTCAGGTGTATCCAAATCGGTAGGCAAGCAAATATTGTAAGTAAAAAAATCAGCATTTTCAAGTCTGTTTCCATTTGTTTTGCTGATTTCTATTTTCCTTTTTTCCCAGAAATCATGCGAATCAAAACTAATGCAGGGAACAGATTTAATGAAGGCAACCGGCAAACCTATCGGTGAATTTCTTTCCGGTGCTTCTTCGCTTGTTATTGTGTAATTACTTTCAAAAAAAGTATCCATTTCAGATTCTTCCAGGTCATCGGTATAAGGAGGTCTGAATAAAGTTAAAATCGCAGCCTTTAACGTTGGATTGGATAATGTTGAAATCCATTCAAAAAGTGTTTGAGTTGCCGTAATTTGCAGGGCTGAATAACTTTTAGGAAATCGAATATGAGTAAAATCGTATCTTGATTTGGATTCGCGAAAAGTTTGAATAATGGTTCTGAACCTTTCTTCTGCAATATGTCCATTTTCGGCTAATGGAATAAATGATAATTCATTACAAATAAGCTCCATACTCTTTAAACAAGTTTAATTAATTGATTACTCCATTCGTCTAAAAAGTGTTTTGGATACTCGTTAAGTTCTCCATTTTTATCAATCTTAATTTGCTTTACTTTGGAGAATTGTTCTTTCTCTGTAGTAATCTTATCAAAGAACATAACATTCACTTTATTCCTATCAATTTGGCTGTCTTTAACTGCCACTCTTATTCCGTTTAAAATATGGTCGCTGTGGGTTTCGACAAACAATTGTGCCCCGACACTTGCTGCTAAAGAAATGAGCTTCCCTAACTCTGCCTGTCCTCTTGGATGAATATGTGATTCAGGGTTTTCAATCACAATTATTTTTCCTTCCTCTGCTGTCAGCAAAGCCAATACAATAGGCAAAACATAAGAAATCCCAAAACCCACGTTTTTCGGGCGGAAAGAATTGGTTTTATCATTTATCAAGTCAAACTGGTAATCTAGAATTACTTTGTTTACTTCAGGGACATATTTAGTATTTAAGGAAATGCCAGGCGAGATTTCGTTCATCCAGGCATTTATCTGAGCAAGTAAATTGGTTGCTTTTGCTTCTGAATGTCTGAGTTTTTCCAAAACCTCATATTCTTGTCCGAAAACATTGATGTAATATGCGGCATATTCCCCCAGTAATCCAAGTTGTTTTTTATCGGCAACCACAACACTCGAAGCTTCATAGATGTCTTTTGGACCAATGCGTTCAGCACTTATGTATTGAAACCGTTTGGTGGCTTTTCTAAAGAAATTCATCTGGTCTTTTGTATAACCATTCTCAGCATTAAGCTTTTCTTTATCCTTTTGGTAGACAAATTTCCAATTGTATTTTGGTTGTCCTTCAAATATTAACTCAAATACAATTTTTTCATCCTGTGCGAATTGATACAGTGCATCTCTGCCTTGTCCAATTTGAACCAAAAGACCATTAAGGTCAAGAATGCGTTGTTCCAATTTGTCGCTTTGCATTAAGAGCAATAGCACTTGAATAAAGGAACTTTTACCCATACCATTTAGCCCCATTAAAAGGTTCAGGTTTTTTTGGCTGACGGAAACCTTTTTTAAGGACTTGAAATTTTGTATTTCAATATGTGATATCATTGCTGCAATGTTTCTTTTATTATTCTGTCAATTTTTGTAAACCGGTCAAGCACACATGATTTATTACCGGTTGAAGTAGTTATGCTGTCAAAAAATACCGAATCGTCTTTGGTAAGATTTACCGCTTTCTCAAACAAAATGGTTTTGTTATTTTCTAATTTTTCCCTGCTGGCATCGTCTAACTTCGCTAACAAAACACTCCATACTTCAAAGAGTGCTTTATTTATTGGTTTTCTTTTATCGGGATATTTATCAGATTTTCTGAAAGCCCAGTTATTAAAAATCTTTTTTGCCAACTTCATCGATTTGGTAAAATCAGACTTTATTTTTTCCCTTTGCTGAACAGTCAACCTTTTTATATCGCTCATTGCTTTGTTCATATAAGTATCCAAATCCGGAATGTAGTCGGAATATGGATACAAATAGAATGCAATAAACCTTGTGACGAATTCTCTGTCCATCATCCGGTTTGGGTTGATAGCGTTTTCCGTAGCATCTTTAAACGCTCTTAATTCGGCTAATTCGGCGACAAAGGTCGCTGAAATACCTTGATTTAAGGCGTGGCGGATTTCCTGCGAGTTCAGGATTAATCCCCCTGTATTGATGCGTTTAAAAATGTTGAATTTAACTTCTTCGGGCGTACCGGGATTGATGATGTAAGCCGTTATTTGAGCTTCTTCAATCTGACGCTGAAGATTACGTGGCAAATCGTCAAAGCCATCGCCTTCCAGTTTGTTTAGAAATTCCAGTCCCTGAAGTTTGAGTTTTTTTAGAATGACAAAATTCCGTAGTGAACTTAACCGTTGTAATCCGTCAACCACCAACCATTTGTTATTATCGGAACCATCAAAGTAAAAAGCTGGTAATGGAAATTTGATTAACAATGATTCAATTAACTGGCTTTGTTTCTGGTCGTCCCATAAATCGCCTTTACGCTGAAATGCCGGTGCTAAATCTATTTCAATGGGGTCGGCTTTCAAACGTTTAATCAACAAGTCGATGGTAAGGTGCTTTGTTGTAATATCAATTTTCGAAGGATTGAAGGGCTTTTCCATTAAAACTCCGCTACTTACATCTTCGTATTCAACCTGAGGTTCACTTACTATGTTATTATTTTCGTCTTGCATAATTTTATCCTAAAATATGCGAATTTACAATTTTTTTCCCCGTAACCGCCTCAGCTATCATTGCTTCCCTGAATTCTTTCATTAACTCTATTTCCCGTTCAGCTTTGTTGATGGCAATATCTAAGATGCGCGTTTCGGATTTGATGTGTTCTAAAATTCTTTTTTGCTCTTTTATTGTTGGAATTGGTATCAAAAGATTTGAATACTTATCTGCCGATATATTCTCAATTGTTGCTTTTATCAATATTGAACCTTTCCAATTCTCGTAATTGCTTGTAAGTGTGAAATTGTATAGAAAATCTGAAAGAATTAATTCTTCATTGGGTGATGCTTTAATAAGATAGCCGGCATAGCAACATTTTTCTTCCCTATCAACTGACTTGAACTGAAAAGATTTTCCAACTGTTGCTCCACTTCTTGCAAGTAGTATATCACCATCTTTCAATTCATAATCTTTTCCGTTTTCAGGAGATAAAGACAGCTTATTGTTCTCGTTTAATGTTCCGTCTGCGGTAAAGTCAGTTATCCTAATATATCGATACCAAGTTGGATTGTAATAATCTCCTGCGGCATTGGCTCCGTATTTCAATTTTTCATTTAAACAAAACTTCAGCCTTCTCACTTCCCAATGTTCAGGTATTTCACCCAACGCAGTTTCCTTCATCTTTACATTTTCATCAATTCCTTTGGTCACGGCATGGGTAATGATGCTTTGCCTTTGCTCTTTTAGCAGTTCAATAAAGCGTTGTTTGGCTTGGATGAAATGGATGATTTTCTGATTCTCATCAAATAAATAAGAAGCAATTTCGTATTGTTCTTCTTTTGGTGGAAGTGGAATTTTATAATTACGGAGAGATTGGGTTGCTAATTCCCGGAAAGTAGTCCCGTTTCCCAACACATTTAAATTCTCTTTTTGTAAAGACATTCAGTAGTGTCCGATTAAAAAATAAATAAGAGGGGTACTCCCCTAAGGTTTCCCCCAATGTTGTAATTTGGTTTTACCACAAACTAAATACAACATGGGTAAAATTACGGAAATAAAATTAGTCGGACAGCCGATCTTCAG
>JAKPTX010000039.1 GCA_029570835.1 Bacteroidota bacterium | reverse complement strand
TTCCTAACAGGCTATGTTGGGGCGCGGTGGCGAGTCTCTTCGCAGCGAGGGGATCAGTCGGCCCCCTTATATTGTGATTTGAGCAGTTACCCCTTTGATTATTGTATAGCCGCTATTGTTACTAACGTTCGGCGGTATGTGCATGTTGGCGCAGAGTCGCGGTGGCGCGCGTTTTTGCACTCGTGGTGCGATGCAGGATTATGATGTTGATTTGTTTATTCTCGCGTTGGCAAAAACCGTGACACCAGGAGGGGGTCCCCGGCGGGAGCCGGGGCAGGCCGCACCGCCGACCACTTAACGGTCCTCTTTAGCCAGAAAGTTCTCGCGGTGCGGAGAGCCAATTGCATATACCGACCTGTTAGACAGCGTTACTTCATGATGATTTTTAATTTGGATTCAAGAATTGAAAGCTTTTCCTTGACTTCATCTGAGCAGTCATCATTATTCAGTTCATCGCTTGCCATTTTGAAAATCCCTAATGTTAGAATCTGAGATAGTTTATAATAATAGAAGGTATTCGCTACGTACTCAATATCACCAATAAATTCATCATGATTAATGTTTATTCTTACATTTTCAGGGATATATGATAGATACTTGTACTTAGGTAATTTCTTTGGATACCCATCATAGTGTTTAGTGCAGTTACTGATCCAGTTTATTTTTGTGATGCAAGTATCTGAGTACCAATTATCAAATTTGAAATTGTATTTAACCAGATAAAACTGACTTATTGAATCTTCACCCAGTAAATTATTATTGAATAACAGGTTTGTTTCACTTATTAAATCTTTTACAAAGTTCTCGATTTTATGAAAAAGGCCTACATAACCCAATCGTATAGTATCATAGTAGTTACCTTTCAGTTGATTTTCTGGAAAGTTTATTAAACTCCTAAATGCAGAATGCTTAATTTCATTTTTGGTGTCAACAATTGATTTATTGATTGATGGGATAAAATATCTCTTATACAGTGTTTTAAAATCTTGGATTTCTGAAAATTTATTGAGTACAAAGTTGAAAAGTCGGTTGGCATCTGGGTCTGATTGAGTTAATTGAAAATTTGGGATTTTAGCGAATTCAATCGTTAGTTTCTCAATCAAATGATCAATACTGTTAACCTTATTCTTGCTCATTTTCCAGTCGTGTGGTAATGCTGTCTAACGTTCTGGCGGTATGTTACGTTTGCGTGCCCCGACCCTTGGGGAGGGGATGGCGTGGTTTTTGCCGATCCGGCGCACGCTAGAACTTTCTTTTTGAATACAAATCTACCCCGCCATTATTGTTGGGCTAGGTGATCAGGATTTTTCCATTATGCACTTAATGTTCCAGAAGGAGGGGGCAAAAACCATGACAAGCATATGGAACATACCGGCCTGTTAGGAACTGTAGCGGCTTATTAATCTATATTCAGGTCAGAGAAGAACTCGCTTGAGTGCAGTTAAACAGACTCC
>JAKPTX010000016.1 GCA_029570835.1 Bacteroidota bacterium | reverse complement strand
GGGAATAAAAGTTTTGCTGCTGCATGGTCATCCCGAATGGGTAATAGCTCGTTTGCTGCAACAGCTCGGGCTGGCCATAACTGTGGGCGGCAAAGACTACGCGTGTGTTACCTAAATGGTCTTTCATGCTGTATTCATATTTCCAATAAGTACTGTTACCAAAATTTACTGGCGCTATCCGCACATCACCTGCAAAGATAATGATTAGTTGGTTATCGGCGTAAATAAAGTTGCCACAGTAATCCGTTACGCTGCCGGAGGTGGTTTTCATGGTGGTAACGGTTTTGCGGAGTTCGGCGCCGGAGGCTGTATAGGCATACTGTATGTTATCCTCAGGCCCAAAGGTGATTTGCCGCGGTAGATTCAGATGGTTGTAGGCAACGTTTAAGGTTATCCAAATATCCCACTATTTCTCAGGTTGATAATATTTTTCATCAAACCAATATTCACCACAGTAATTATATGATATACAAATCAGTTTGTCGTTCATTTTAATAAAATCCCAGGAGCAAATATGGTTTTCATTACTATTGAGATGCATCGAAATCAATTTTTCTTTGTTTATGTGTACAATTTGCACTTTGCTATCCGATTTCTTAAATGAACTCAAGTTACCAATTACAGCAAACTGATAACCTTTATAATAAAAAGCTCCGTTGCATAAAGAATAATCAAATCTTAATAAATCCAATATGCAAGTAAAACTAATCATTTGTGAACCACTAGAGTCAATGTTTGCAGTTAAAACAAATCCTACTTGCTTACTTTGATTAGATTGGCAATTTGCTACCAAATTAATTAATGAATCAAAAAATGACATTTTGCTTTGGTCGAATTCCAAAAGGTTTAATTTTGTGATAGCTAAATCATCGAGATGAAAACCTTTAGTTAATGTAATGACTTCTACATTTTTCCTTTCGTGGCATGAATTCAATAATACAGAAAATAATAGAATTAAGAATAGGAGTTTACGAGTTCTCATTTCTTTCGTTTTGGTATTGTGTACGGATAATATTTTTGATTAGCCAAAATTCTTAATTTTGCATCCGGAGAAGTTTTGAGAATCCTTTCCCCTGCAAAAAGGTCTAAATTCCAACCAGAAGGACTTGGATTGCCACTAGGGTGGCTGTGGTCGTGTCTTTGAATCTTAAATCCTTGCCCGATATACTTGTCATGTATAAACCAATCATATTCTCTGAAAGTATTATGACTTGTAGCAATAACATTTATAGGTGATACGCCGCCAAACAAAGTATTTGACCACTCAACATTTGTGTTTCTATCCAAAAATAACATTATGCTTTGCGCTTCACTATCATTATTAACTTCATAGCGATGAGTATACTCAACCACTCCTGTTTCATTACCCTCAACATCCTCGATAGGATGAATTGTTCTAACTTCACTCTGAATAACACCTTTTGATATCTTAATACCAGGTCTTTTTCCAGATTCGTCGTAGTCTTGGCGATTTTCTTCGCTATAGTTCTCTTCTGTGTAAATTACATCATAGTCATCACCGCCTTCATCATTTACATACTGAATATTCCCTACGCTATCAACTGTAAAGCCATCGTAATTCATCCCATTCCTGTCAAGAAAAAATATTGGATTATTACCAGAAAAATGAAAAGGTGATTGAGAATAGTAACTTTCCGCCAGCGGATCCATTCCGTGCCATCTCCCAAGGGCGGCATCGTAATGCCTTGCCCCGTAATCGTACCAATCTAATGTATTGCCGGCCAATTGGTCATCCTGAAGTTCCTTTGAATTATAAAGGTACTTATTTTTAGTAGCGTTCCGGGAATAAAAGTTTTGCTGCTGCATGGTCATCCCGAATGGGTAATAGCTCGTTTGCTGCAACAGCTCGGGTT
>JAKPTX010000267.1 GCA_029570835.1 Bacteroidota bacterium | reverse complement strand
CACCATACCTGATTGCTGCGCGTTATTTCCAATCCCCTGAGCACATAGGGGTGAATGTATTTGGCGATTCCCAATTTGCTCAGGTTCTTTTGTGGATATATAGCCATGATTCCCATTTTTCGCAAAAGCCTTCGTACTCTTTTAGGCCCTACCAATATGCCAAGCGTTTTAATAAAATCAACCATACTCAACACTCCCTTGTTGGGATGGCCCAGAAATTCCTCATCCATGAGTCGCATCAATTCCAGATCTTCAGGATCCTCTGGTACCGGTTGATAATATACATTACTCCTGTTCACACCTAAAAGCTCACATTGCCTGCGAATACTGACTCTAGCCTGGGGATCTATAACTTTTTCAAGGGTTTCAGTATCCCCAATTGCTCTGATACCCGTTTGCAAAAATCCACTTCTACCTCCAATCGCCCGATCTTTTCATACAAGGCCTTTTCCCGTTTTACAGCTTCTTCATCAGGTGCTTTCGTAGAAAAGATCTCTGATCCCCGGGAAATAAATTCCCGCTTCCAATTCGAGATCATCTGGGGGTGTACTTCAAACCGCTTGGCCAGTTCGCTTAGGGTCTCCTGTTCTTTGATTGCCTCTATAGCCACTTGGGCCTTGAAGGCAGCACTGTGTTTCTTTCTTGTTGTTGACATAATGAGTAAATTTAATCGTTTTTATTAAACTTACCCTGTGGCCTGAATATATGGGAGTAATATCGTGCAGGATCCCAACCTGGTCGGCAGCCTCAGCGGACACAAAGAGGGGAGTAGGGCATTCGCCCGGTACAGAACCATAAACATCGACATCAAAGCGGATTTGATAGACAAGCTGTAAAGAAACGCCCCCAATTTCGGGGGCGGTTCTTGTTTCTGTGGCCCTTGTTGTCCCACTCAAAACAATGGGACACCTGGGACAAGTGGGACACCCGGGACATCCTATCCTTTGATAATGCCTAACTACATTAATACCTTTATCAGGAGTGAAATTCTTTCGGCTATCAGAAAAAAATGAAGAATCGAAAGGATAAACGGGTAAAATTCAAAGTCATTATTGGAACTTTTGGAATAATTCTCTATTTTTGAAGAAGTTCCAATTCAGGTTCCAATAAACGTTCCATCTGACGTTCCAACTGATCCTTTTTGCACCCATAATTGATCCAAAAATAACGTACCTCAGCAATTCATCTAGCCGTTGATTATTTTCTATTATCATAGAGACCAGGAACAACATAAATTTTTGGAGGGATTCTTGGAATCCCGTTAAGTTATTACTTCTAACCCGAAATTATGAGAACCCAATCATGAAGTATAGAAATGTGGAGCAAAAGTCGAAGTTGATGAAACAGAAATTTGTCAAAAATATGAGGGGAAATTATAAGCACTAATAATTTCATAAACCAAGCAACTATGAAAACATGTAAGAAATGTAATTTATCATACGATGAAAATGAGAAGTTTTGTAAAAAATGTGGCAACCCACTAACCACAGAATATCAAATAGATTTCAACAATACTGCTAAAAAAAACGTTTTTCAGGATCGAATAAAAGCAGATCCTTTGAATGTTGGTTTGCTGCATGAATATGCTCAATTTCTTTTCAACACCCTGTTATTCAGAAAGACAATAACGATTTGCTTAAGAATCCTGGAAATAAACAAAAACGACAGTACAGCAAATGAATTGCTATATAAGTCATATTTGAAATTGAAAATGTTCAAAGAAGCACTGGAATCTGGCAAAAAATTACTTTCTGAAAAACCGACAGATATTATTCTGCAACAGGAACTTGCAGATTTATCAGGAAAAATGGACGATGCAGGTAAAGCGACAGAATATTATGATCAAAATCTTGAATTACAACCAGCCAAAAGTGCCGCGTTATTAAACAAGGCACATAATTTTCTAAAAGAAAATCAGCTTGAACGGGCTATTGAAATTTTCAGTGACTTATACCAGGAAGGGCAAAATGACAGGATTACAAGCATTTATGCCGGCATCCATAAGGCTATAAAAGCTGATTTTAAGGATTCAATCAAATTGCTGACTTCGGTTTTATGTGATAATGAATATTCAAAACAAAATGATATAGACACAAACCGTGGAGTTCTTTATTTGGCTTATAGTTTATGCCGAAATTCATCAGATATGCCTGAAATAAAAAAATGGGCAATAGCAATTAATTATGAAATCTTGAATCAGAATCATCATCCACATGATGAGCAAACGGCCTTATTTATCGCCGAATATATTATCAATCAAAGCTTAAATGACTTAGATGACCGACAGACTTTTAGCAATGCGAAAAGTCAAATTACCGATCTGGCTGATACTTATCTTCCCAAAAACTTCTATTCAAAAAACAACAATTCAAGAATCGCTGAAATATGGTATAGCATCGGATTAAAGCAGTCTAAACTGCAATTATTGGAAGATGCCAAAAAATCATTTCAAAAAGCAAGCGATTTAGTACCTGACGAAAAAAAATATAAAGAAAAGACCAGCGAACATACCAATCTGTCAGTTAGCCATATTCACAAGCGGAAAAGAAAAACCAACATCATGATTGTCGTATATGCTCTAGAAGTGATTATTATTATTTTTTCATTCTTCACGTACAAGATTATTAAAGAAAGAAATGCATTCAATTTAGCGAAAGATGTAAATACTTCAATTTCATATCAAAAATTCTTGAATAAATTCCCTACCGGGAAGTATTCTTCTGAAGCATTAAAACTGAGAACAGCCGCTGAAGAACTTGATGAAAAAAACGCATTCGAAAAAGCAAGAAATGAAAACACTTCAACTTCTTACCAGGCTTACATGGATATATACCCTAGCGGAGAGTATTACTTCCAAGCATCGGATTTGAGAGATCAGGCCAATGAACTTGACGAAAAAAAAGCATTCGAAAAGGCAAGGAAAAATAACACTTCTATTTCATATCAAAATTTCTTGAAAAAATTCCCTGGCGGGAAGTATTCTTCTAAGGCATTAAAACTGAGAACAGCCGCTGAAGAACTTGAAGAAAAAAACACATTCGAAGAAGCAAGAAATGAAGACACTTCAACTTCTTACCAGGCTTACATGGATAAAGACACTAATGGAACTTATTACTATGAAGCATTGAGAATAAGTGATCAGGCCAATGAGCTTGACGAAAAAAACGCATTCGAAAAGGCAAGGCAGGAAAACACTTCAAGTTCTTACCAAACTTACTTGGATAAATACCCCAAAGGAAATTATTACTATGAAGCATTAAAATTGCAAATAAAGGCAGATGGGTACAAATTTACCGATTCCCGGGATGGCAATGTATACAAAATGATAATCATTGGTGAACAAGTGTGGATGGCAGAAAATCTGGCATATCTGCCGGTTGTTGTTGGTCCGGTCACAGGTTCGCAAACAGAACCTCATTTTTACGTTTATGGTTACTGGGGCACTGATGTAGCTGCTGCTAAGGCCACGGCCAACTACACAACCTATGGCGTACTATACAATTGGCCGGCGGCTATGAATGGTGCTGCAAGCAGCACCGCTAACCCAAGCGGTATAAAAGGTGTATGCCCTCCGGGCTGGCATTTACCAAGTAAATCCGAGTGGGATCAACTGGTAAACTATCTTGGTGGAAATGATTCAGCCGGGGGCAAAATGAAAGAAACAGGTTTTATTCATTGGCAAGAACCCAACAATGGGGCAACTAACGAAAGTGGTTTTTCATCCGTTCCTGGAGGTAGCGTAGATGATAAATTTAAGAGTATTGGCACTAAGGCGTTTTTTTGGTCTTCGACGGAGAATACCAGTATTGCCTCATTGCAATACGAATTGAGTTGCAATAATACAAGGGTGGATCGCTTGAGCTATTATGGAGGAAAAAATTATGGATTAAGTGTTCGTTGTGTCAGGTGATAATTGTTTTGTATTAAAGGTGCTATCTAAAGCAAGATGTATAGGCAATTGAACATATAGCCAAGTTATCAATAAGACTGAAAAAAAAACAGAAAAGAAAATCAAAGAATCCACCGCAAAAAGAGTAATTATTTAAATACAAACTAAAAAAAAGATATGGCAATAATTGATTTAGTCAGATGGTCTCCGCAGGGGAATAAAACGATTTACGCTTGGCGTTACCCCGAAACCAATTTGAGTACCTACACTCAACTCGTTGTGCAGGAATCACAAGAAGCGGTATTGTTCTCAAAAGGGCAGGTTGTAGGTAAATTCGGTCCGGGGAAACACACATTGAACACCGAAAATTTGCCGATTTTGCGCTCGCTGTTCGGTATTCCCTTCGGTAAAAAAAATCCGTTTACGGCAGAGGTTTGGTTTGTAAATAAAATCCAGACTTTCAGTATTGATTGGGCAGTAAGCAAAATGCCAATTCACGATCCTGATTACAACACACAACTGCCGCTTGTAGCAGGCGGTCGCTATGGTTTGAAAGTGAATGATGCGGAAAAATTTCTGATAAAATCTGTAGGAACAAAAACAGAATTTACGCAGGACGATTTGACAAATCAGTTTTTCGGTGAATTTTCAACAAAAACCAAATCGCAAATTGCGCAATATGTGATAAAACACCGTGTCGGTTTTAAGTATTTATCTGCTTTTTTAGACGAATTATCTGAATTTTTAAAAGGTGCTCTTAATCCATTTTGGGACAACTTGGGTTTGGAACTGCTGCAATTCAATATTACAACGATTGATATTGACAAATCCACAGAAGAAGGCAGAAAGGTAGCTGAAGCCATTGCAACGCAAGCCTCAATGTCGATTACCGGGCACACCTGGCAACAGGAACAGATGTTCAATACCGCTAACAATGCTGTTGATGGTTTTGGAAATGGCAACGGCGGACTTATTGGCGGTTTGATGGCAATGAATATGATGGGAGGAATAAGCGGCGGAGGCTCTGTTGGCAGTGGCATGATGAATCCGCAATTCGATCAGCCCAAATTTGGCGGGAATAATCAACAAGGTGACAATTTTAATAAAGAACAGCAACAGCAAGTTAAAATGGTGTATTGTTCCAACTGCGCCAAGAAGTACCCAAGCACAACCCGCTTTTGTCCTTATTGTGGCGATGAATACAACCCTTGCCCAAAATGTGGAACAGACAATGATAAAAAAGCCAAACGCTGTGTGAGTTGTGGCAGTCCTTTGCTGTCGGGTGGTGAAAATTGTCCGCATTGCAATGCTCCAATGGTAAGTGGTGCAACTTTTTGTGGAAACTGCGGAAAACAGGTTTCTTCCGGGGATAATTGCAGTCGTTGCGGAACAACTTTACCGCCGTCGGTAAAATTTTGCCCAAAATGCGGGAACAAAAGATAATCATTAAATAATTACGGATTATGGACACAAAGAAAATATTGTCATTTATTGCGCTGCTTGGCGGAGAGGCAATTATTATTGCTGCATTTATACTGTTTCGCGGCAGTTTGGCAACCGATATTCTCGTGCTGAATGTCGTGGTTTCGTCAATCATTTACGGCCTGTTTTTTCTCGATATTATTGTTCCGTGGATTGATTTGAACGACAAGATGGGCAGAAAAGTCGGTTCACTTGGCGTGCGATGGTTTTTCACTTGGTCCTACGGTATTACAGCTATCGCTGTTATGCTTGTTGGAAATCTTGCTTATGAATGGTCGTTTACCCTTCAAATAATCATTCATTGCGTTTTGCTTTTCTTTTTGATTTTGGGCTTTGTAGCTTCACTTCATTCGAGGGAAAAAGTTCAGGAAGTGTATCAGCAGGAAACATTTAACCGCAACGGCATAAATGAAATGAAAATGGCAATGCGCGGTTTGAAAGACAAAATGATTGATTCGCCGAACTTACCCGATTATTTTATTCGCGAAATAAATAAACTTGAAGACAGCTTGCGGTTTATTTCACCAACCGAAAATGCAGATGCACAGGGTTTGGAACAGCAATTTATTAGTGTTATCAACGATATTGAGTTTGCAATTTCCAATTTTTCGATGAACGAAGAATCTATCGGTAGAAATCTTAAAAAAGCAGTAAGAATTTATCAAAGCAGAAAGAATATTTATTCACGTTAATTCTAATATTATAATATAATGACCGGTAAAATTTTCCCAGAATCGAATAATGTCTATCAAGACCAAGCGAAGATATTGTTCAACTATTACAGCCAAGCCGCTGAAAAAATCGTTGCCGAAGAGGAACGAATTGAAAAACAAATTGCCGTTCTAGAAGAAGAAAAAACGACGTTGCAGACAGAAATTTCCAAGTTGTGGGTTTGGTTTCTCACAATCATTCTGTTCTTTGTGTATTTCATAAAAAAGAGCGGATTGGAAAAACAGATTGCGGAAAAAACCGCGCGCATTGCCGAATTTAAAAAACAGCACAGCGAGATTTTTCGCGACTACAAAGTGAGCAAGTTAGGAGTAGCTTATGTTCCTGTTGCAGACCAAATCAAGTACGAAGACAAAAGTTTTATTGTTGATTACACAGGCAAGATTAATGAGTCGGAAATTACATTACAACTTTCGCGGCAAAATAATTTACTCATTGAAACAATAGCTGATCTGGAAAATTTGTCGTCAGAAGCTCCGATTGTGGAAACCTCACTCGACACGGAACCCATTGATACAGAAGAGTATTCAACGTCTATTCAGGAAATCAACCAGCACGATTATTTTGGAAAGTTGGAACGTTCACTTCGCACCATTTCCTATTGTATGGACGACCTCGATACAACCTCCGTTTCATTGCCATTAGTTGCCGACAAAAGCGAATATCTGCAATTTTTGAATGAATATGCTACAACGGAAATTCCAGAAAATGCACCTGTTATTTCTGTTTTCGACAAAGAAAAATATGCAAAAAGCGTCAATAAATTTCAGGAACTCAATAAATTAAAAGATTCATTATCAAACAAAACCCAGCAGTTTGAAGATGTGTTGAAAGGGTTGATGATGGCTATGGCAAATTCAGTTCAGGCAATATCTGCATTGAAAGTTGCTTCAACTGATAAAGTGATTTTTGAAAGTAACCGGGTACTTTATCAAATCTTAAAATCGCCGTATAACCATTATTCGCCACTTTTGGAACACGAAGAAATTGAGCGTATCCGCAACGAGAAATTTGATTACAGTGAATCGGGACAGGGTTATGAGCCATTTCAACTCAAACAGAGCTCCCGTATGAAATACAATCTTGTTTCTGGAATGTGGACTGCGGAAGACGGCAGCACTGTCAATATGCCTTTTGGCGTTCACCAAATTTACGAAGAAATTGTTGCACCGGTTGTTCAAAATTTGATGAACGAAAATCGTATCGAGCGCTTGAAAATTTACAGCCATATAAAAGACCAAAAAATTGAGTATCTAAATCGTTGGCACGAGAACTGCGAAGAATTTTATGGTCGCAATCGTTCAGAAGCCGCTGATATTATGCGAGATATGGGGAAAAGCTTGCAGGAATATGTAGCTGCCTATAATACTTTGGTTTCGCTACAACGCACCGAAGATTCTATGGTAAAGTCGGAAAACAACCTCGACAGCACCGTTGTTGATGTGGTTGATAACGCTGCCGAAATCTTACTTGCATTCGATATGCAGTCGAACGAATTTAAGCGGACTCAATCAGATTTTGAAGATTATATGGAACGTCTAAAAGAAGATATTGACCAGAAAGCCGAAAAATTTGGACATATAGAATATTTCGATGCAAAACTTCGCGATGGGCATTCAAACGAAGTGGCAATTGCAGCTGATGAAGTTCGGGATCTCGACGACCGTCGTAAGTCTTTGGCTTTGGTTAATCCGTTGTTTGCTAAATCTTCGGAATTGCCACCCAAGCCCAATGTAGAAGACATTGCTTTTGAGCATATTGCACTCAATTTGCCGATTATAGCCAAAAATGCGTTGGAAAACCTGCAAGAACGCGAAGAAATAACCCCATTAGTTGGTAATTCCGACGAAGGTCAGAATCTCCTGAAGGAAGAAGATGTAGAGAACGAGCAAGAAAACGGGGAAGTTGCTGTAGAACTGGCAGAAATATCCGAAGAAGAACTTAAAGAGGACGGTTCCGAAAATCAAGAGGAGGAACTTTCTGAAGATGAAGACGTAGATGATAAAGAAGAAGAAGAGGAAACCGACGAATCTTTATATTCAGAAGATGATTTGAAAGACTTGGACGATGAGGATTTACATTATATTCTTGACAACCTGGGTTTGGAATACGAAACAGACGAATTCGATCGCGAGCAGGCAATCGCCGATATTCTTGATAATCAAGAAAAAATCGATAATGGTAACGAATAATAATTAAGATTATGGCAAACATAGATTGCGTATTAGATACAAACCCGATGGCGGAAGAAATAAACACTGTTTCCAATCACATAAAGGGGACTACTACTGCAGTTGTAGCAATGCAAACTGCCGTAGTTTTAGCAGAAAAAAAAGCTGCCGATGACGTTTGCAATAATGTAAATACAGGATTTTATACGCTTATCCGTTCTCAAATTTCGCAGAAAATAGCCAAACTGCAAAGCGATGTTGATTCCTATTTAATGCAGCTCAACGCACAAAAAAAGCAACTTATGGCAATACGCGGCAGAATGGAACGCGACTATAATATGATTTCCTCTCGTTATCTGAAACTTTTCAACGGACTCAATCAAAACCTGAAACAGCGTATTTATGAGTTGGATAAACCAACCATAAATTTTGCAGTTAAGGAAATAGAAAAGGGTTCTAACCGTACAAAATACCTGACGGCAACAGTCCCTGTTTCGCAACTCGAATCTCTGGCGGCAAGTCAAAAAATCATTGCCTCGAATGTAAAATTTCGTGGTTTGAAAGTTATCAACTCAATGACAAACTTTCTTGCCGATATGTCGGAACAGAAAAAATTGACTGACAGAATTATGCTTGAAAAAGGCAATGTAGAAAATTCTACCTTGTCTGTTCCTGTGGTAATTTCTGAATGTAATTTTGACAAATTCGACAATAAAAATATTGACATACAAATGAATAATGTACAGTTGGGGGAACAAACTCAATCTGCAATTAAAAATACGGTTATTTCCAATATTGAAAATATTAAGTGGCAGCCTTCAAAAGAAATAGATAATGAAATAAAAAGTGAATTCAGCAAATTTCTTTCTATTGCGGGCAGTTCGCAGCGGGTAAAAGATATGGCTAACAAATTGTTTATGGCTAATAATTATCAAATCCTTAAAAACGAACAATTATGAGTTATAGACGAAGTTTTCATAAACAAATAGCAGTTCCCTATACGGGTCATGTCAATTATTCTGGTTCTGTAGATGGAAAACCATATAGCGGAACTGTAACATACAGCGGTACTGCTTACGAAGATGTACATGTAAATATTGATGTTGAAACAACGCCTTTCGATGATAGTATAGTCCAATGCAATAAATCCGTTAATGTTCTTACAGGCGCAGTTGTTGCCACTGAAACGGCGCAAATTGTCTCTATCGACAGCAACGCAAAACAAATCGGCAGTACCATTGTGAAGGGTTTTTTCAAGACAATCCGCTCGGAAATCAGTCAGCAGATTGCAGAACTTACGAGTCGTATAGATTCCCATTTGGCACACCTGCACTCAATGGCAAAACGTTGTGTGGAAAAACAAACGCAGATGCAAGGCGATTATCAGCGTATTTCGAGCCATTACTTGAAAATTTTTGAGGACTTGGACAACGAACTTTCCAATCGTATTTACGAATTGGACAAGCCTGCTTTTGTTTTCAAAAATCAGAGCGACAAGCACGTAGGACGCACCTTGACAGGCGGTTTGGCAAGTACTGTGGCTGTTTTTGGCGCAGAGGGAGGCGATTTACAAGTGCGAATTTCTGCCTCTATAGCTAAAAAAAGAGCATTGGACACTCTCGGCAAGGCAAGCACTTTCCTTGTGAAACAAAAATGCCTGAACGATACAATCAACCAAACTGTTTTGAATGAAAGCGTTGCAGCCGTGCAGTATTCTCCTGTCTGCTTTATCGAGACACAAAATGAAGAAAGTCAGATTGGCAAAAATCTGTATCAAGCCAATTTTTTGCCACAAATGCAGACAGAGAAAATGATTTCTGATTTTCAGGCAAAAACTTGGAGCAACGTTTCCAAAGACAATGCCGAAAAAATCGGGCGTTATTTCAATGCAGAAATCAGCAATCATTATTCCACAGGCGATACGCACACAAGTCGTGTGCGGGAAAATATTGTTAGAATGCTAAATTTCAACTCAATAAAATCTGTATAATCATAAAAAAATCATAATGAAAGAGTTAAAAGAACTTCGTATTAACGAAAGCAACATACAATTAAAAGACAACTTGGTGCGCGGCTCTATTTTGCCGGAAAAAGTTGCAGAACTCAACCGCACTATTACAGTGCAGGGCAATGCGATAGTTGAAGGACCGGTTTTTGCCCACAAGTTAGAAATCCAAAACGGCGACTTGGAAATTCAAGGTGCAGTTTTTACTCAACTGGAACTTTATGTCAACAGCGAGGCAAAAGGAAATATTTCGTTCAAAAAGAGCGTTGGCTCGGCAAACAGCATTGTTTCGCGGGCAGGAAACGCCAAACTAGTTTTTCATTCCGATATAAACGCCAACAAAGTAGCGCTTTATAATGCTTTTGTAGCGGGCAGCATTTATGCAGATGATGTCGTGTTGGAAAACTGTATTGTGGTGGGCGGTGTGTTTGCAACGCAGCAAATCGACCTCAAAAACAGTGTTGTAGGCACGTTCAACACGCCATCGGCACGAGTAGAAGGCAATATTTTCTTGCTTTTGCCGAGTGCTTTTTCAATTGAGCCGATGATTACGACTGCCGATGCAAAACTATTTAATCTTAGCTTGGCTGATTTAGGCGCACTCTACAAAGGTCTTCCTCAGGCTCAAAATTCGGGAAAAATCGAGATGAATATTACCACCGACGAGGTTAAAACTACACTCGCCAACGAGGAAATACAGAAAACGTTGCGCAGTTATACTGTAATCGGAAAAGTATTGGCAGCCGACCTGCTCGACACTGACAAGTTCCAAAATCATTTTCTGCTGACAGCCGCCTCGCTTGGCTCTCAACTGCTGAAACCATACGATATGGGGATAGGAAAAGACGGAAAGCCCGCCACTTTAACTTTCGATAAAATACGTGATTTCTTCTTTGATATTCTAAATGGGAAAATCGAAATTCAAAACATTGACGGCAAATTTGATATTTCGCAAATAACAGGAAAATATAACTAATATGAGCCCAGAAGTAAAGCAAGCCAATTTGCAAACCGCACAAAACCAATCCAAAAAAAAGTTTGCAAAAGAGCTTGCTTTGTCTACCCAGGAAAAACAAAACTTTGCTGACACACAATCATTGCCGAGATATTCTCCTTTGAGGATGAAGAAATCTTTGATGCAATGATTAACAGGTCGGATGAATTGGCTCATTTTGTAGATTTTTATAAACAAAAAGCTGCTGCTTAGGAGCTTGTATTAAGCAAACTTGGTCTGGGGCTTTGTGTAAACGATAGTATGTTTTCATTTTTCTCCCATTCTCTCCTTTGTCCCATGCCCCTGTACCGGGACACCTG
>JAKPTX010000246.1 GCA_029570835.1 Bacteroidota bacterium | reverse complement strand
CTGTTTCCATATTTGTTTGTTTTACTTTTATACTTATACTAAATAGACAGCAAAAAGTTAACAAAAAAGCATAAATATAAAATCACCGGTACAATTTTCATGCTCGCGGGTGTTAAAAAAAATCATGGAAGTTTCTTATTTGGTATTTTCTTATTTGGTATTTTAAATAATTGGGGGGCAGAATAGCCAATCCTTTTTGCTTATTTTATCACCCCACTCTGGAATATTTCCCATTTTAGATATGCAGGATCAATTACGAATTACGAATTACGGTATTACAAGGTAGAAGGTAGAAGATAGAAGGTTCACTCGGGGTGCGACTTCAAGTTATGAACCGAGCAGTGAGTCACACGAGTAGTAGTCGCGCCCCGAGTAGCCCGATTTAAGAAAACTTTCGCCTTTCGCCTTTTTTTGGTTCCGAAATCCGAAATCCGAAATCATTCTATCTTCTATCTTAACTCCTTGTCTGCTGCTTCAATTTCAGCGCGTTTCTTTTCCTGGAACGCGATAATCTTTTGTTGTACGTCAGGATATACCAACCCGATTATTTTGGCTGCTGCCAGGGCTGTATTTTCCGGAGAGATGACGGTCATGGGGGCTACACCCGAAGGCATACGGAGAGAGGAGTAGATATCGGCACCACCAAATTTATCGCTGTAAGGAGGCGAAGCAATCACGGGACAGTGAGTTTGTGCATCTGCGAAACCACTTAGCGCATTGCTCATTCCGGCAATGGTGATAAATATAGGATTCTCTTTTTCATACTCTTTGATAATCTCGTAGCATTTGAGTGGCACTTTGTGTGCGGAAGCAATACGTATAACAACTTGAATATCAAAAGAGTGTAGTACTGTTTCGATTTTTTTTGCCCACTCCAGATCCGATTTGGACCCCATGATAATGACAACTTTTTTTTGCATGGATCTCAAATTTTTTGTTTCACGTTAAGAAAATGCAAAAGTATAAAAATTAGGGTTAACGGATCAACGTAACCGTACCGCTTTTTCTTAATTCCGTTTCCTGAGCAGAATATCTGATGTATGTAATTACCCAGGTATAGACTCCTCTTGGGCAGGGTGCTCCATTGAATGTTCCATCCCAGGCTTCTTCCGTATTTATAGTTTGGAAAATCGCTTTACCGTAGCGGTCGTAGACAACCAAATGATACTTTAAAACATCTGTAACGCGAGGTAAGAACAAATCATTAATGCCATCATTATTGGGTGTAAATGAGTTGGGAACATAAAAAGCATACTTATCAGTAACAGTAATCTGTTTTAGCGTGTCATGACTACAGCCAAAGCGATTGGTAACTTTTAAATAAACATTAAAATTTTCATCAGAGAGAACATGGTATGCGTGAACGGGGTTTTCGTTGATAGAAACTCCTCCATCTCCAAAATTCCAATGAAAATCTGTGATTTCTTCTCCGGTCGAGGTATTCGTAAATTGTATCGGTCTGCCATTGGTAGGCTCGTCAGGCGTCCAGGTAAAATCAGCCGTAGGAAAATCGGAAACAAAAATATAGTTAGGATTTAACAGTGATTTTTGGCATGCTTCAGCATCTGCTGTAGATGTGAAATAATCTATCGAATAGTAACCCGGAATTGTAAAATCGTAGATAAATTCTTGATCTCTAATGGTGTCTTGAATAGTACCATCTTCACTGGTAATCACAAATATAACTTCGGCATCAGAAGGTGTTGTTGTAGAGGTAATTCGAGAGGAAAGAGGAGCACAACCGGTTTTCTCACTCACTGTAAATGAGGGAGTTGGTGGTGCAACTACATACACATTGACAATTGCCGAATCTTTTCTACAGTTGATATCATCCCATGCAAAAACGGTATAGGTGATGGTATCGGAGATATTACAAGTGGTTGACAAACTGGTAGGATCATCAATATTAGTAGAGGGAATCCAGGTTACATTTTTAACATCTCCACCTCCCAACTCTTCAATAGTGATTTCATTGACTAATTCACATCCCACAATATTGGTATCACTCAGGATGATAGGGAAGTTGTCTTTTATATAATACACCAGAGTGTCTTTTCTGGGATCTTCAATACCATCACAAGTTTCCAATTCCAAGAGTAGGGTTAATGTTTTTACCTCTCCGGGTGCAAATTCAGCGTCATCAGCTACTTTAATAACCATGTAGGTACTCAAAGAGTCTGCAGGAATACGGAAAGAAGCTGATGTACCTGTCATTTGAGTATAATCTCCGGTAACAGGATGGTAATAGTAAATTTCGTAATCTTCATTTAGATCCACACCCACATTGGGAAAATGATTGGTATGGACAGTATAGGAGTAGGCTCTGGTGGGGTCTCTTCTTTCCAAACTGAAGGTGAGTGTATCCATATTACAAGCTTTTAGCAATGTGTCTCCATTATCTATAGTGTAGTTGTGAGTTCTGAATATTTTAGGAGCCTGGAAACTTCCCTCTTTCAAAAACACACCGGAATCCAAAATATTATCACTTACATTAGCGATAGCTAATTTCATGATGTATGGAGTGCAAGGCAAAACATAACCTCGTGCCACTAAGCCCGAACGCTCGCCGGTTTCAGAGGAGTCGGCCGGAACATAAGTGAATGCATCGAATTGAATCCCCGGGGACCCGCTTGGAACACTGTAGTAATATTCAGTATATTCCGTATGATTTAAATTGTTAATGGTTACCGGCAGGTTGGTTCCCGGAATTAATGCAATGTTTCTGCTTACATTATTTCCTGTCACCGGGTCGGGTCCGGTAACCCAGAAAGCAAACACATCATTAAAACTGGTATTAGCATATTCGGGATACTCTTCAGAAGCAAAAACATACTCAAAAGAAACCGTTCCTGAAATAGAGATAAATTCAAACTCCAGCACGGAAGCACCATTACTTCCCAAACTGTAAGGCGCTACTAGAGCAGCCAGTTGGGCATCAGGGATCCCTTGTGTGTTTTGGCTACTGGCACTTGTACTGTTGTTAGGACCGGGAGCAACGCTAATGTTTCCTGTGGTCATAATGATTCCACTAGTGAGTGGAAAATCGGTAAAGCTAGAACCATTTAGAAATCTTCCAATTCTGGATGTAGTACTATTGGGAAGGGCGGCGGTTGAGTTGCAAAATTTGGCATTATCAATATAAACTCCGGAAATTGCAGGGGGTTGAACCAACATGTTTTCCAACAATTGTAGGGGTGTCCAACCATTGGGACTTTGAACCGTGATTTGAGATGAAAGAGTGAGGGTGGAGAATAAAAGAGCACCAAAAAGTATGAATAGTTTGCTGTAAAATGACTTTATAAACTCCATGATATTTGTGTTTTTTCGATTAAAAAATGTAATTTCTTGATTAAAAAATGTAATTTTCATTATATAATAAGATGCAAAAATACTAAATAAGTTGCCTATTCAACACAAATTATTTGAAAAAAAGCATAAAATGACAGATTTTCTGCATTTATTGTCATTTTCTAAAAGGAAAAATTGATAGATTGAGAGGGTAGAATTGAAAAAAAGGCTCTATCTTTGCACCCCCCAATTTTATTTATATTAAAATGAAATTTATAGATACTCATAGTCACTTATATGCTGAATATTATCCCGAGCAGTTTGATCAAGTTGTGCAACGCGCTATAGCAGCTCATGTCGATACAATTCTGTTACCTTGTGTGGCAGCGGATACAATACCTCACTTACTCAATGCAGTGGAAAAGTATCCGGATAACCTGTTTCCCATGATTGGACTGCATCCGACAGAGGTAAAAAAGGATTATCGGGAGCAACTGGAGGTGATGGAGCGCTACCTGGAGGATCCCCGGATGATTGCCGTTGGGGAGATTGGTCTGGATTTGTATCACGACACAACCTTTATTGAGGAGCAAAAGATTGCATTTCAACAACAACTTGGGTGGGGGCGTGATTTGAATCTACCCTTTTCGATTCATATCAGAGATGCGTATAATGAGGCTATCGCTATTTTAAAAAGATATCGCTGGGACTCTTTTTCAGGAGTTTTACACTGCTTTTCAGGGGGGATTCAGGAAGCGCGCTGGGCTATAGATCATGGTTTTCTGTTGGGAATTGCCGGTCCTGTTACTTTTAAGAACAGCAGATTACAGGAGATTGTCAAAGAGATTGGAGTAGAACATATTGTGCTGGAAACGGATGCTCCTTTTTTAGCTCCGATGCCGTATCGGGGAAAGAGGAATGAGAGTGCCTATATTCCACTGATCGCAGAAAAAATAGCAGAAATTTCCGGTCTAACTCTCGAAGAGGTAGCACGGATTACGAGAAAGAATGCGAAAGCAGTTTTTTACAAGCTACCCTAATCGGTTATATTTAAGGTTTGTTTGATTTTGGAAGTGAGGATATCGATTCCTTTCAGATTGTGTCCTCCAACAGGGATGATGATGTCCGCCAACCGTTTGGTCGGTTCGATAAACATCTCATGCATCGGTTTAACGTAGGTTTCATAATGGCGGATCGATTTATCCAAACCGCGTCCCCTTTCATTGACATCTCTCTGAATGATGCGGATGATGCGATCATCAGCTTCCGTGTCAACAAACACTTTGAGATCTAATAGTTCGCACAATTCAGGACAAGTAAAGATGAGGATTCCTTCTACGATAATCACTTCTCCGGGCTCAACGTGAATGGTTTCTTTGCCTCTGGCACAGGTGATGTAGGAATAAGTTGGCATCTCAATCGGCTTATTATCTTTGAGTTGTTTGATATGTTCCACCAAAAGGGAGAACTCAATGGAGGAGGGATGGTCAAAGTTGATCTGCTCCCGCTCCTCTTGGGTCAGGTGTCCATTGTCACAATAGTAGGAGTCTTGAGATATCACTCTAACCCGTTCAGAAGGGAGTGCCTGAACTACTTGTTTCACTACAGATGTCTTTCCCGATCCGGATCCACCGGCAATACCAATAATATACATAACCGTGCTGTTTTGAATTCAAGCTACAAAAATACAAAAAAAACTAGGATTTGTGGGATTAAAAGATTTTAGGATTAAATAAAGTCGAAAGTCGAAAGTTTTTAAATTGGGCTACTCGGGGCGCGACTACTACTCATGTAACTCACTATTCGGTTTATAACTTGAAGTCGCACCCCGAGTGAACCTTTTATCTTCTATCTTCTACCTTCTACCTTGTAAAACGTAATTCGTAATTCGTAATTGATCACACATGTCCTAAATGGTATAATTTTTCGAGTGGGGAAATGAAATAGCTAAAAAGTTAGATATGATCTGCCCCCTTTTATTTTTATTTCAAAAAGAAGAAGAAATAATAAATAAGAAGTAAGACATGCCGTAAAGACGCAATGCTTTGCGTCTCTACAGTACAATGTTGATTCCGCCTTCCGCCCTCCGCCTTCCGCCTTCAAAAGATTTTTTATATCTTTGCCGATTGATTTGTTAAATAGTAGAATAATGGAAAATGTAACTTTAAGAGATCGTGTTATTGATATTATAGATCAACTTCGTCCTTTTTTACAACAAGATGGGGGCGATATTGCTTTTGTTGATTTAACTCCTGATAATGTAGTGAAAGTGAGACTTCAAGGGGCTTGCGGAACTTGTCCTCATGCTAAAGTAACACTCAAAAGTGGGGTTGAGGCAACAATAAAAAAATATATTCCTGAGATTGTTCGCGTTGAGGATGATAGTTTAGGATTCTAATTTTAAAAATATGGGTTTAAAATGTGGAATTATTGGATTAACCAATAGTGGGAAAACCACGTTGTTTAATTGTATATCCAATACCAAAGCAGCAGTAACCGATTTTGCGTTTAGTACAGCGAAATCGAATATCGGAGTGTGTAATGTTCCGGATTCCAGACTGGAGCATATCAACACGTTTATTAAAGCGGAAAAGTTGGTGTATGCCACTATGGATATTGTGGATATCCCCGGTTTAGCAAAAGGTGCTTCTCATGGAGAAGGTATCGGAAACAGCTTTTTGGCTGATGTGAGACTTTGTGATGCACTGATTCACGTCCTCCGCTGCTTTGAAAATCCCGGATTACCCCACGTAGAGGGTTCAATTGATCCGGTTAGAGATATAGAAATTATTGATTTCGAACTGCAAGTGAAAGATTTGGAGCAGATTGAAAGAAAGATGCTCAAAGTGGAAAAGGCAATGAAAGCAGGAGAACGCAATGCCAAAAGAGATTATGAAGTGTTACAGAAGTATAAAGCACATATTGCAGATTTTCAAAATGTGCGTACTTTGGAAGTAACCCCGGAAGAACGGGAAGTGGTAGCGGATCTTTTGCTTTTGACTGAAAAACCGCAACTGTTCGTTTGTAATGTGAATGATGAGGATGCAGTGGAAGGAAATCAATATGTTGAACAAGTAAAGGAATATTTAAAGGATCATGCTTCCGATATGCTGGTGATTGCAGGTAAAATTGAATCGGAGATTGCCGAACTGGACGATGAAGAGGAGAGAGCTCTGTTTTTGGAAGATGTTGGATTGAAAGAAGCCGGTGTAAGAAAAGTGATCCGTGCTGCGTACAAACTGCTCAATTTGATCTCCTTCTTTACGGTAGGTGGAAAAGAGAATCGTGCCTGGACAATCCGAAAAGGAATGCTGGCACCGCAGGCTGCAGGTGTGATTCACTCAGACCTGGAAAGAGGTTTTATTCGTGCTGAAGTGATCAAGTATGATGATTTGGTGAGTTTGGGATCGGAATTGAAGTGTAAAGAAGCAGGAAAACTGTCTGTAGAAGGAAAAAATTACGAAGTAAAAGATGGAGATATTCTCCATATTCGATTTAATGTATAATCTGATTAAGAATGAAAAAGCTAATCTTTTTAGGAATCATCCTGAGTTTGATAGGATGGAGTTGGGCGCAAAATGCCAACTGTTATCGTGTTTACCTGAGCAATAAAAACAACTCTCCTTTCTCTACGGATCATCCGGAGGAGTTTTTGTCGCCACGGGCAATTGCAAAACGAACCCGTTTCAATATTCCGATAACGATTCAGGATTTGCCGGTTAACCCATCTTATATCAATCAGATTAAAGCATTTGATCCTGATATTCGGGTATTGGCAACCTCAAAATGGCTGAATACTGTGGTGATCTATTGCCCTAATCCTGCGCATCTTCCCGGAATTCAAAATTTAGGGGGAGTGCAATATTTGGTACCTGTTGCAAATTGGGAATTGAATCCTCCGGCTAAAGAGGAGCAATCTCAAGATGAAATATTGGATCAGAAAAGTACTAATTCATGGCGTAATTTAGATTATGGAAACAGTATTGAACAGATTGCCGCTCATAGAGGAGATTTACTCCATGACGAGGGTTTTCGTGGGGAAGGGATGTTGATTGCCGTATTTGATGCCGGATGGAACAATTTTAATACCATCTCTTATTTTCAGCCGTTGTATCAGAATGGACAAATATGGGGAACTTATGATTTTGTACCCAATCTGACTTCTGTTTATACCGGACATTCTCATGGAACCTCTGTAACTTCTATTATGGCATCGAACATCGATGGGGAACTGATAGGAACAGCACCTGAAGCCAATTACTTCTTTATTCGTTCTGAAATTCCTTATTGTGAACAGTTGATTGAAGAGGATTTTTGGGTTGCTGCTGCTGAAATGGCAGATAGTTTAGGAGCCGATGTGATCAACTCTTCGTTAGGTTATACTACTTTTCCTGATTTTCCACAAGGAGATCTAACTCCGCAAGATAATGATGGAGTAACGGGAGTATCCTCTCAGGCTGCAACGATTGCGGGAGAAAAAGGAATCGTTGTGGTAATCAGTGCAGGCAATGAGGGATGGTCCGAATGGGGTTTTATTGGCCGTCCTGCTGATGCAATAGATGTGCTTTCAGTAGGAGCTATGAATAAAGACTCTATCATTGCACCCTTCTCCTCTTATGGTCCGAGTGCAGATGGAAGAGTAAAACCGGATATTACTTCAGTGGGATGGGATACCTGGCATGTGACTGAAAATGGAGATATAATGCAAGGGAGTGGAACCAGCTTTTCCGGTCCGGTAATCGCCGGGTTATCAGCTTGTTTATGGCAAGCACTACCACACCTAAGCTCTACGGAGTTGATGCAAGTAGTTCGTGAAGCAAGCCATCTGTATAATAATCCGAATATTTATTTCGGATATGGAATTCCCGACTTTTATCAAGCCTTTTTAGACAATAGTGTCTCTATTTTCACCTATCCGCAGGAGACTGTTGTTTCAGCATATCCTAATCCGGTTGCGGATCAAATTACTTTCTATTCATCTCTTGGGGAAAATATGAGTGTTACACTGTTTGATTATACCGGAAGAAATTTGGGAAGCTGGAGATCCGAAGATCCTTCACTGTCTATTTCCTTAACGGATTTTCCATCAGGTATTTATTTGGCAAGAGTGACCATTGGAAGTCATACGGAAACCATTAAGTTGATTAAAAGATAATGAGAAATAAGTTCTTGTTTCTTCTTTTTTTTAGTTTTTCTTTGATAATCTGTTCTGCGGCAGATCCACATGAGGGACTTTGGTATCCCTGGAAAATCAAGGAGATTATTTACAATGAGATGAGGCGGGCCGGATTGGAACTCTCTCTGGATCAACTCTATTCATCAGAACAACATTCCATCAAGGATGCCATTGTGCAGATTGGGAACGGAGAGGGTACAGGAACGATCATTTCAGAGCAGGGACTCCTTTTAATCTCATATCAAACAGCTTATCCCTACCTGACACTATTATCACAAGGGGAAAAGAACTATCTCAAAGAGGGTTACTTTGCTATTCGTAAAGAAGAAGAGATTCCCTGTCCCCACTTGTATGTAACCTTATTGGTGGAAGCAATCGATATTACCGATGAGGTATTGGGAGCTATTCCGGAGAAAATTCCTGAGTATAAACGGACTGAATTGATAGAGAGAAAAATTCAGAGATTATACGAGAAATATCGCTCTGTTTATTCGGATTCCATTGAAATCAAGCCTGTTAACTACGGGAATCAGTATCATTTAACATGCTACAAACGATTTACGGATCTTCGTTTGGTGGGCGTAGTGAACTCATCGGTTGCAACTCAGGGTGCTGTTTTAGAACCTCACTCCTGGCCACGTTATAATGCGAATTTTGCGTTATTTAGAATTTATACAGATTCCCTTGGAAATCCCAATCACTATGATGAGAGCAATATCCCTTACGAACCTCAATATGCGGTTCCCATCTCTATTCAGGGAGGAGGCGAGGAGGCATTCACTATGATATGGGGATATCCTAAGCAATCTAAAAGGTCAATCAGTTCATACGAGATGTTGTATAGAGTGAAGGTTGAAGGTAGAGCCAAAATGGAAGCCATTGAGCCTATCATTCCGGTCATAAAGAAAGATATCGCACAAATGATTAATGAGCCGTACAATCAGGTGCGTTTTTTCCAAAATTTGTATAATCAATACTTTGAGACACAACAAGAATTGTCGAATCTCACCGCACTCGATATTATTGATGAGGTTTTAGAACGTGAGGAAAATATGAAGAGGTGGGTCTTTGCCGATGATGATCGTTATGATTCCTATCATACCCTAATGTCAGATTTAGATACTCTTTTTAAAAAACAAAATCCTGATTTGGTCAAAACATATTGGTATGCGAATATTATACTCCAAAGCTCTACTATGTTGATGATGCCTTACTATATTCCTGATTGTACTCCGGGCAGCAGAACCGATGCTGAGATTGAGGAAATTTTACAGCAGTATAGAGCTCGTGTTCCCTTTGTTCACAAAGAGGTTGAAATCAAGTTGATTCAGGCAATGTTATCCCTTTTTGATCAATTACCGGAACAGTACCGACCTAAAATTAAACCTTTTGTCGCGAAGTATTATAATAACAACAACGCTGATTATGCTAAAGCAATAGTAGAAAGTTCAATCTTTTCCAGTGAAGAGGATCTAAAAAAGTATCTCAAGCGTCCTAAAACAGCTATCTATCACCGGGATCCGTTGATTCGATATTATGAAGAGTTAACAAAATTGATTATGATGAGCAAACCTCATATAGATTCTCTTGAACATGCATTGATTCCGCTTCAGAGAGATTATGCTTTTGTACAACATCAAAGTACAAGAGGAACTATTGATCGGTTTTACAGCGATGCAAATCAATCCTTACGAGTTTCCTACGGAAATATAGAAGGATATAAACCGGCTGACGCGGTAACTTACCACTGTTCAACAAATCATGTAGGATTTTTATACAGACTGAAAGGAGAACTTGATGCGAAACAATATCCTTTCCCCGAAGAACTCAAGACGCTACTGTATGAACAGGATTTCTCCAGCTATGAGTATGACGGAGAACTTCCAATCTCTTTTATTACTAATGCCGATTATGCGCATCAGGCTCCGGGTGCAGCCGTGCTGGATGCATCAGGAAATATGATAGGAATTGCAATTGACGTGAATAAAGAAGCGCTCGGGGGCGATTATTTCTACAACAAGAGAATCCACAGGACGATCTGCATCGATATGCGCTATATCATGTTTTTGATCGACAAGTATGCCGGCGCTTCCTATTTGTTTGAAGAGATGACGATTATTCAGTAAAATCCTCGATTTTACCCATATCTTTCCACTCACTTTTTTGATCTAAATATCCGATAACAGGGTACTCTTTCGCTATTTCCAGGTAGAATGGAGTGAATGAAATCTTTTTATTAGGGGGGATCAAACCTAAGATCTCTCTTTTTACTAAATGAATTCCGCTAAAACCCAGTTCTAAGCTCTCCGCTGCTTCCCGGCAGATGATCTTTTCGCCACTCCGGTAGTTAATCCACCCGGATAATTGCATCTGCTGTTTTTCAAAGATTAACTTGCGACTGGTTTCCCGATCTTTTACGACCAATGTTGCGTAACTATCGCTTTTGTAATGTTGCTGAATTACTAAATTTAAATCTATACTGCTGATAATATCCACGTTATAGAGCAGAATGTCGGAACTCTCTTGAAAAAAATCTTCTGCTTTTTTAAATCCACCGGCGGTATCCAGTAACAAATCGCTTTCATCTGAGATATGAACCGGGATTCCCCAATCACGACCGCCTACAAAATCGACAATTTGATCACTATAGTGGTGTGTGTTGACTACAATTTGAGAGACAGGCGTTGTTTGCAGCTTCTCAATCGCCCATTGTAACAAGGTTTTACCTTTATACACAACCAGGGCTTTGGGTTTATCGGCAGTAAGAGGGTAGAGCCGCGTTCCCAACCCGGCAGCAAAAATCATTCCACTAAGCTGTTTCATCGTTTTTTTGCAAAATTACGAAAACTATTCGTATTTTTGTAAGTTAATCTTTTCGGTATAATGAAAAATAAAATTACCTTTGTATTGTTTCTCTTCCTGATTGGAAGATTGAGTGCACAAACCAATTTCACACAATATGTAAATCCGATGATTGGGACTGCCTTTACAGGGCATACCTTTCCGGGTGCTATCCTCCCTTTTGGGGCAGTTCAGGTGAGTCCGGATACCAAACTGGACGGATGGGAAGGCTGTTCAGGATACCACTACGATGAGGAATATCTCTACGGATTTTCCCATTCTCACCTGAGTGGTACCGGCGTTGCTGATTATGCTGATGTGCTTTTGATGCCTTTTGTAGGAAAAGCTTCGGTCATCAATACGGAGTACCGTTCCCGGTTCTCACACCAAAATGAGATTGCACAACCGGGCTATTACAGCGTGATTCTGGATAAAAACAAGGTTCAGGTGGAGCTGACGACCTCATTGAGAGTAGCTATGCACCGTTACACATTTCCTAAAACTGATCAACCGAAAGGATTTATTATCGATTTAAAACATCGCGATATTGTGATTAACAGTGCATTGAAATATTCCAAAGAGGATAAGGCAATCATGGGATTTAGAGATTCCAGAGCATGGAGTCAAAATCAGAAGTATGCTTTCTCATTGCTCTCTTCTCAACCGATTCAAAAGATTGAGTACTACGTAGATGACCAATTGGTTAAGTCTCCCGAGGGGATTACCGGACAAAACTGTAAAGCGATTGTTTACTTCTATCCGGAAGTGGAAGAGGTAGTACTTAAAGTGGCAGTTTCAGGAACCGGATTTATGGATAATGCGCATAAAAATCATATCGAAATTGCAGATTTTGACTTTGACCGTGTACGCCAAGAGGCGGATCGGATTTGGAATCAAGAGTTGTCGAAATTTAAGGCTGAAACGGAGCATAAAGAGGATCTGATCGTATTCTATACAGCTCTATATCACGCTTTTACCGCTCCTTATCTCTTCAACGACGTAGATGGTTCCTATCTGGGAATGGACGGCAAAGTGAGAGTTGACAAAGAGCATCAAATTTATACCGTTTTCTCCCTTTGGGATACCTACAGAGCTCTGCATCCCCTCCTTAATTTAATTGACAAAAAAAGATCGGAACAATTTATTTACACTTTTATGAAACACTATGAACAGGGTGGTATGTTGCCGGTGTGGGAGCTTTCCGCATACGAAACCTGGTGTATGATCGGATACCATTCCGTACCCGTGATATGGGATGCCTATAAAAAGGGAATTCCGGTTGGGGATACTGAACAGGTGCTTGAAGCGATGATTCACAGTGCAAAATTACCTAAACTGGGCAGGGTTGAGTACGCAAAACATGGATTTATCCCGGCTGAATCGGAACATGAAAGCGTCTCAAAAACATTGGAGTATGCTTTTGACGATTGGTGTATCGCTCTGTTTGCCAAGGAGATAGGAAAAGAGGAGATCTATCGGGAATTTATTGAACGGGCGCAATTTTATAAGAATTTAATCGATCCGGATGGCTTTATGAGACCCAAGTACAATGGTGCCTGGTGGGAGCCTTTCGATCCTGCCGAGGTGAATAACAACTACACGGAAGGCAATTCATGGCAATATTCTACCTATGTTCCTCATGATTTTAATAATTATATTAAATTAATTGGGGGGGATGCAGTGGCTGCCCGCTTCCTGGATTCGCTCTTTCATACCTCTTCCCAACTCTCCGGAAGGGAGCAGGTGGACGTAACCGGCTTGATAGGACAATATGCTCACGGCAATGAACCGAGTCACCATGCTGCTTACTTGTACTCTTTTGTAGGGCAACCCTGGAAAACGCAGGAATTGGTACGCTACATCATGGATGAGTTCTATACCTCTCAGCCGGATGGTTTGATTGGCAATGAGGATTGCGGACAGATGTCGGCGTGGCTGGTCTTCTCAGCGATGGGTTTCTATCCTGTAGCGCCCGGGGACGACCAATATCTGTTTGGATCGCCCCTATTTGACAAGTTGACCGTTGCATTGGAAAATGGAAAACAGATTGAGATTATTGCACATAACCAATCCAAAGAGAATATCTATATCCGGTCGGTGAAGTTGAATGGTAAAAACTATCAACGTTCTTATATCACTTACGATGACATTAAAAATGGCGCTGTAATTGAGTTTGAAATGGGATCGGAACCCAATAAAAAATGGGGTGCTCATCAGAAATATAGACCGGTTAGCGAAATCAAGCCTACTCTGACTGTGGCTCCGGTGATCTCTCCCATGCAACGCTCCTTTAAGGATAGTGTGATTGTTACTCTATCCGCTCATCAACCGCGAGTGAGTGAACAAAAGGGGTTTCACTATCCCGCGCAGACAGATCATATCTACTATACTACTGATGGAACAGATCCGAATTTCATGTCAAATCGCTATACAGTTCCTTTTAAGTTGAAAAGTGATACAAAAGTCAAAGCTGCATCCTGGAATCCCAAAACGGGATGGAGTAAGCCTATCGAGGCGGTTTATTTTATCATAAAACGGGATAAAAAGATCCAATATATTACCCGCTATAATCCGCAATATACCGCAGATGGAGATGAGGGATTGATTGATCATATCCGCGGAACAGAAAACTTCCGCTTGGGTGGCTGGCAAAGCTTTTACGGTGTAGATTGTGAAGTGATCATCGATTTGCTGGAAGAGAAGGAGATTCATGAAGTGGGTGCCGGCTTCTTGCAAGATGTCAGATCCTGGATCTGGTTCCCAACCCAATTGATAGTGGAAATCTCCAGCGATGGAGATAACTTTACTCCTTACGGTTCATATAAAAATCCACACGATGTTAAGGATTATACCGTGATGACTGACGACTTTATCATTAAGAAAACCGTGAAGACCCGTTATCTAAAAATCAAAGCGATCAATTTCGGAACTATTCCTGCCTGGCACTTGGGTGAAGGAAATCCTTCTCACTTGTTTATTGATGAAATATTTGTTAAGTAGGGATTACGATGAGCTCAATATTTTCATAAATCGTTCAAATTCTTCCCAAAAATAAAGGTTTTGAAATGAATGATTTTTTCTAATTTTGATTAAAATCGTCACAATCTATTTATAAACATCTGATTTTCAAGTGAATAAAAAAATAATAAAAAAATAGAAAAAAGTTCCGATTGTAACGAAAAAAATGATATTTTTGCGTTCCTCTTAAGAGGTAAAGTTCTTTTCATAACTCAGAAGAATAAAAACAAAAAAGCCGGTGTAGCTCAGTTGGCCAGAGCAGCTGATTTGTAATCAGCTGGTCGGCGGTTCGAATCCGTCCACCGGCTCTTTTTTTTGTTGGGAGAGTTCCAGAGTGGCCAAATGGGGCAGACTGTAAATCTGTTGACGAAGTCTTCGGAGGTTCGAATCCTTCCTCTCCCACAATTTTTTTATCAGCGGAAGTAGCTCATTTGGTAGAGCGACAGCCTTCCAAGCTGTAGGTAGCGGGTTCGAGACCCGTCTTCCGCTCCAGATCACAAAAAAAGAAGAACCCTCATGAGCTCTTCTTTTTTTTTATTCCGCCTTCCGCCTTCCGCCTTCGGATTATTCAGCGATAACCTCTAAATTTACG
The DNA here is from genome assembly GCA_029570835.1 of Bacteroidota bacterium. Classification (GTDB taxonomy): domain Bacteria; phylum Bacteroidota; class Bacteroidia; order Bacteroidales; family WCHB1-69; genus UBA5429. The sequence goes on along the minus strand of JAKPTX010000246.1, from coordinate 17,427 downwards.
GTTACTTTGAAATCTTTGTGAACATTAACTTGAGCAGTGTAATTACCTAACTCTTTAATGTGGTCACTGGATAAGATAATCTTCTTGCGGTCGATTTCAATATCATGTTGTTCTTTTAATGCCTGAGCAACAGCAATATTGGTAACAGATCCGAAAATAGTTCCTTTTTCAGATGCTTTCACACCAATTTGAAGTGTCAAACCTTCGATTTTACCGGCTAAAAATTCAGCCTCTTTTCTGATTTTCTCTAATTTGAAAGCACGTTGTTTCAAAGTTTCAGCTAAAATCTTTTTGTTGGTTTCTGTTGCAGGAATCGCAAATCCTTGAGGAATTAAATAGTTTCTTGCGTAACCATCTCTTACCTTTACGATATCATCAGCATAACCTAACTTATGTACGTCTTGTGTTAAAATTATTTCCATTGTAATTCCTCCTTATTGATTGGTTTTTAAATTATCAGCAACAAAAGGTAGAAGCGCAAGGTGTCTTGCACGTTTTACTGCCTGAGCTACTTTCTTTTGATATTTTAAAGAAGTACCGGTTAAACGACGAGGAAGAATTCTTCCTTGCTCATTTACAAATCTTTTCAAAAATTCACCATCTTTGTAGTCGATATATTTGATACCACTTTTTTTGAAACGACAATATTTCTTTTGTCTGATTTCTACCGCAATAGGGGTTAAATATTTAATATCTGTTTGTTGTGCCATAATTTCCGATTTTTAATTGTTTTCTTCTCTTGCTTTTCTTAAATTACGTCTTTTTTCACTGTATGCAATAGCGTGTTTGTCTAGTGAAACGGTGAGATAACGAATTACTTTCTCATCACGACGGTACTGAAGTTCTAATTCAGCAACAACGGATGGATCAGCTTTAAATTCAAAAAGGTGATAAAAACCGGTTGATTTCTTTTGGATTTGGTACTCTAATTTACGCAAACCCCAGTTCTCTTGATGAATAATCTCAGCACCTTTCTCAACGAGAATATTCTCAAATTTTTGCACCGTTTCCTTCATCTGTTCATCAGACAAAACGGGAGTCATAATGAAAACGGTTTCGTACTGTTTTAACATAATTACTTTGTTTTTAGTTTTTTAATTGTTTTTAAAATGAATTATTTTAGGGGGTGCAAAAGTACAACTTTTTTTTAAATAAAAAGCTTGCAATCTGAATTTTTTTTCTCTTTTGCCATTTTACTCTTTTTTGACTCTCCTCAATTCCAGCATATTGGTCGCCGGAATCTCCATTTCACTGATGTTCTGCTGCACAAATCGGATCACCTGATCGTAAAAAAGGATCACGACAGGAGCATCTGCCATCAGGAGTGAATCCAATTGGGTATAAGCTTTGTTTCTCTCAACGGGATCGATAATTTGCTGCGATTTTTCAAACAGCGCGTCAAACTGTAGATTCACATAGTGAGTATAGTTGGATCCGACAGGTTGAAGATTTTTGGAATAAAAGAGCGCCAGATAGTTCTCTGCATCGGGATAATCTGCAATCCAGGAGCCTCTGAAGAAGGGGAGTTGGTAGTTGCGCATCATCTCGCGTTGTTGGGCTGCCTGCTGGACATCAATCTTGATTTGAATGCCCAATTTTCCCAGTTCGTGCTGAATATATTGGATCAGATCCAAATAGCCGGATGAAACAGAGAGTGGGATAGGCGGTAATCCTTGTCCGCCGGGAAATCCCGCTTTTGCAAGCAGTGCCGCACTCTTCTGCGGATTATATTGATAGCCTTTAACTTTGGCGGTATCGAAAGAGGGCAATCCGGCAGGAACAAATCCGTGGGTGTGAGGATTGCCAATTCCGTTACGTAAATAGCGAATCATCTTTTCGCGGTCAATTCCGTAATTGATCGCCTCACGTACTTCTTTAATCAGCAGCGGATTGAGCTCTCCGCTTTTATTTTCTTTGTGTAGAAATCCCAGATACTCCGTATTGAGATAAGGTGCTTTTTGTACTCTGATCTGTTGGTGGAACTCCTCTTTCAGATTGCCATCCCGGGTGAGCAGAGCATCTTTGTAACAAGCGTCCAATCCTGAAATCAGATCCAGGTTTCCCTTCATAAACTCCATAAACATCGCTTGTTTGTCGGAGATAAAGGTGATGGCAACTCCATCTAAATAGGGGAGAGCATTGCCTTGTTCATCTTTTTCAAAGTAGTGTTCATTTTTCCGCAACACCAGTTTGATTCCCTCTTCCCACAGCTGAAACCGGAAAGGACCGGTTCCCACAGGATGTTTCCGAAACTCTTTACCATACTTTTCTACCACCTCTTTCGGAACGACAGAGCAATATTTCATCGATAAAATATTGATAAAAGGGGGAAACGGAGCACTCAACCGAATTTGAAAGGTCGTATCATCCACTGCGATAAATTGGGGCTTTCCATTTTCATCCAGTGCTACTTGCCGGAAGATCCACGCACCGGGAGAGGCTACTTCCGGATCCAAAATACGACTTAAGCTGTACACAAAATCTTCCGCAACTACAAGTCTGGGTTCCGGGAACTGAAACTCTCCTCCGTCGTGGAAATAGACATCATCCCTTAGATAAAAAGTATACAACGTTCCATCCTCTGAGATTTCCCATCGTTTGGCGATCATCGGGACTACTCGCAGCTGCTCATCCAGATCTACCAATCCGTTGTACAGCAGATTGCAGGGCCAGAGCGTAGCTTGTCCGGAAGAAAACGCCGGATCCAGCGAGGTAATCCCCACCGACTCATTGTATTTAAAGATCTTCTTATCCGATTGATCTGGTCCCGATTTACAGCCAAAACCGCAAACCGCAAAAAGTAAAAGCACCGCAAAGAAGAAAGTGTGTTGTTTCATTGTTAGAACAAACTGCAAAGTTATAGAAAAATCCTGTTCTCTACGGTTTTTGATTTTGGAATAAAAAATTGTTATCCTCAGGCAACGTTTGTATCAAAAATGTTGTCTATATTTATGGATTATATTAAATATCATTAAAATTTGATGATATACATAGTTGTTAGGATGCAATAAAATATATTACCCAAATTAAATACCTGTTATTATGAAAAAAACGATTACACTTATTCTTGCAGTTATTTTGTCAATAACTGTATATGGGCAAAATGTTTACACCATTATTTATGATTCATGGACAAGTGGGAGTTGGGCAAATTCAAGTAAGCATATTTTTACGTATGATGTTAACGACTACCTGATAAAAAAACAGATCCAACGTTGGGACGCCCAAACCAATTCTTATAAAATTTATTCGCAGGTCAACTACACAAACAATAGCAACGGAACAATTCAACAATCCATTTTTCAAATTTGGGATAATGGAACAAGTTCCTGGAATAACCTCGAACGGAAAACATATACATACAATGTTTTTGATAAACCTTTAACTGTAACCTATGAAGGGTGGCAAAGTGGAAGTTGGCAAAATTTAAAAAAGTATTTTTTTACTTATGATAATAACGGCTATTTAACCTATGAACTGAGACAGAGTTGGGACACTCCAACAAGTTCTTTTCAAAATGGTTTACAGTTCAACTATACAAACAATGAAAATGGAACTGTACAACACTATATTGAGCAAACCTGGAATAATGAAACAAATTCCTGGGATAACTCAAAACAGGCAACTTATACATACAATGCTTTTGATAAACCTTTAACTATCATTACTGACAAATGGACAAATGGAAATTGGGAAAATTATAATAAGCAGACTAATACCTATGATGCTAATGGTTACTTAACGAACAGTTTGCAACAGAATTGGGAGAATTCAACAAACTCTTACAAAAATTTCTCACAGATCAACTACACAAATAATGATGACGGAACACTACATCAACGGATTAGTCAAATTTGGATCAATTCTACCAATTCCTGGAATAATCTTGACAGAGGAACTTACATTTACACCAATACTGTCGATGTTTGTGATAGAGATGAAGTACAATTTACAGTATTTCCAAATCCAGGTACAGACAATATCAATATCTCTCTTGAAAGTTACTCTGAGACAATAATTTCAGTATTAGATATGCAAGGGAAGTTGATCATGACAGAGCGTTTTGTAGGTAGTCAAGTTTCAATAGATGTAAAGGGAATTCCATCAGGTATTTATCTTTTAATCGTTCAATCTGACGGAAAGATAGGTACAACAAAATTTGTTAAAGATTAGATTATTCAGAAGAAGTTCATTGTAATAATTATGATCATTATTTTGGTCATAGGGACAGGTCGCGACCTGTCATTACGGTGTATTTGTTCCAAATTGATCCGTAATTCGTAATTCGTAATTGAACCTGCATAAAGGTATCATATTCCAGAGTGGGGTGATAGATTAATAGAAAAGACACCTCAAATCCTGCCCCCCTTTTTTTTTATTTCAAAAAGAAGAAAGAAATTAGAAATTTTAATAAACAGAATTTTAAACTGTAATTCGTAATTATTTTTGTTGTATCTTTGTTTGATGAAATCAGATGTTGTGTTTTGTGCATGGGATCAATGTTATTGTAAGAATTTGACATCCAATGAGAATAACTGACAGAAAATATTTTGAGACCTATAATCAGATCGTTGGAGATGAAATTCCAAGATTAATCCGGGATTTTAACTTTTCTGAAAATAAAAGGAGTTTTGATTATTTGACCAAATCGTCTGCGGTTTATTCTTCTAATATAGAGGGAAATAGTATTGATTTGAACTCTTATATGAACTACGAGTTGAACAAAGAGAAGTTCAAGGGTGGTAAGGAGATAGAAGAAATCGAGAATTTAATTAAAGCGTACGAGTTTGCTCAACAAAATAAATTGAATGAAACCAATTTTAAGAATTGTCATAAAATGTTTTCTGAAACTTTGCTGATTAGGAGCAAAAGAGGGAAATATAGGATTGAACAAGTGGGGGTTTTCGGTAAATCGGGATTATCTTATATGGCAGTTGAACCTGAATTTGTTGAACAGGAAATGAAAATTTATTTTCAGGATATTGAAGAGTTGATCTCTTCAGATTTAAACGAAAAAGAGGTTTTTTATTTTGCTTCACTGATTCATTTAAAATTGGCACATATTCACCCATTTCGAGATGGAAACGGAAGAGCTGCACGACTGATTGAAAAGTGGTTTATCACAGAGAAATTGGGGCATCATTTTTGGCAAATACCATCGGAAGAATACTATAAGACAAATCAAGCAAGGTACTATGAGACTATAAACTTGGGAGTTAATTATTACGAATTGAATTATGACAAATGCTTAGTTTTTTTGGAAATGCTTCCCTATTGTTTACAATAAAGAAACCCAATATATTTCATATCTATCTGATAATTATTGAATTACATCTCGCTTTATCAAAACTTCCGATTTTTGAAAGTTTTGACAAAGGAGAAGTTTGAAAATGTTTTACTTTACTATTTTTTCAACAACCAATCTATAATATTGATATGTTCAATCCCATCTATTTCAGTCGTTATCAAGTCAGTTGAGATAAGATATTTAGGATAATTGTCGTCTATTGCTTTTAGTGGACGGATTTCCCGCTCTGCCGTATGTGGATCTGATATTGACCAGGTAACTTGATAGTATTCAAATTTATTCAACATGTTTCTTACTATAAAGTCGACCTCGTATTCACCTATTTTTCCTATCCAAATCTGGTAGCCTCTTCTGTTTAATTCGAGATATACAATGTTTTCCAAAATATGTCCAACATCCTGATAATGGAACTTGCCCAGTTTTAGATTGCGAAAACCAATATCTACCAAGTAGTATTTTTCTTTTGTCGCAAGTTGCTGTTTCCCCTTTATATCAAAGCGATTTACCTGATAAAAAACATAAGAGTCTACCAAATATTTAATATACTTTTCAACGGTATTGTGATGAATGTTTTGGTTATCTTGCTTCATTGCTTTTGAAATGTTGTTGGGTGACACTGCACTACCAATATTTCCCATCAAAAACTTTGAAAGATTGTCAAAACTCCTCATATTCTGAATATTATACCGTTGTCGGATATCTTTTTCTACAATAGTGTTGTAAACGTCCTGAATGTAGCGGTTTTGAATGTCTGCCCCCTGATCGCGCAATAAAACACCTTGTGGTAGCGAAGTTTCATAAAGATAATAATTAAAGAGATCCTGTTTGTCAAGTGTATTATCTTGCTGACTTTCAACAAATTCAGAAAACGAAAACGGTAAAATGTGAATGGTGATGTAACGACCCGAAAGTAAAGTGGCAATTTCACCCGATAAAAAATAGGCGTTCGATCCCGTAACATACAAATCGATATTAGTTTCAACATAAAGTGCATCAATAAGTCGCTCAAATTCAGGAATTTGTTGAGGTTCATCAAGAAAAATATAGTTCATATTATCTTTGTCGGTTTTTGAAAGAATATCTTTGTACATATCGCGCCAAGTATAATCTTCCGGGAAAATCGGTCTTTCAAAGTTGTACTGCTGCACTCTGTTTGAGGGCACTCCCGAAGCAATGATCTGTTCGGCAAACATAGCCAACAAAGTAGACTTACCTGAACGCCTCAAACCGGTTACGACTTTAATGATATGCTTGTTTTTCAGCTTTTCTAATTGCTGAATGTAGTTTTTACGACTGATAAGATCTTTCATATCTATCTGATAATTATTGAATTACATTTCACTTTATCAAAACTTCCGATTTTTGAAAGTTTTGACAAAGATACTCTCTTTTTGGTTAATTCACAACTCAAAAGGCAATAATTTTTATTTATTGTCGAGATATTACGAAAATTCTCACCGAAAATTAAATTCTATTGACTTCATTCTAAAAATTGTGTATTTTTGTTCGTTGGTTAATATAATTCGAATATCATGAGTTTTAAACAAAAAAAACAATATTTTGTGCTATTAATACTTATTTGTATTGCATTACAACCGATTTTTGCACAAACTTCACCCCAAACTAACAGTGATAATGAGATTTTGTTAGTCAATTCTTTTCGTAAGAGACTATTGCCTAATCTATCAAGGAAGGATTGGTACTCATACGATTATTCTATAAGGAATGATTCTTTAATTATTAATATAATTCCGAAAACAAAAGTTCTTTATTTCAAAGATTGTGAAGATGGAGAGCAGACAACAACAAACGTTTATTTTACAAATGGAAAAGAGATGAAGATCACTCTTCCTTCAGATGTAGATAACCGCTTTAATGTGGTATTTTTATCACTTAAATATAAACCCGTTAATGCTGTTGTTGATCAAAGTTTTGAATATACCTTTATAAAATTAAGGAAAGATAATTTTTTTAAATTAAGATATTTAAATAAAAATGCCAAAAGACACTTATACTGGTAAAAAGACTATAGTATGCTGTATTCCGAAAAGATGAGCAGTCAAAGGTTATACTTTAAAAATCCCTGTAAATTTAAAATAATTTTCCTGTAAATTTAAAAAATTGTATTATCTTTGCGGCAGAAATAGATTAAAACCAGTGTATTATGTTAGTTTATCGCAAAATAAAGGACTCCATAAAACAATTGATTGATAAGTATCCTATTATCGCACTTACGGGACCGAGGCAATCAGGAAAAACAACGCTATTAAAGTTTATATTTTCAGATTATAGGTACGTAAGTCTGGAAAATCCTGACATGCGGAATTTTGCGGAAACAGATCCGCAAAGTTTTTTGAAACAATATGATAAATATGTTATTTTCGATGAAGTGCAACGAGTACCACACCTGTTTTCCTACATACAATCCATTGTAGATGATAGCGGGATAATGGGACAATTTATTTTTTCGGGGTCGCAAAACTTTCACTTGATGCAAAACATAACACAAAGTTTGGCGGGTAGAGTTGCTATTTTCAGGCTCTTTCCGTTTGATTTTCAAGAATTAAAAAGTGCTGATTGGCTTCAAAATGATTATACAACACATTTATTGAAAGGGTTTTATCCCGCAATTTATGATAGAAATATTAGAGCAGTAGATTTTTATCCCAATTATATAGAAACCTATATTCAGCGAGATGTAAGTGAGCTTCTTGCAATTCAGGACATGAGTTTATTTCGAAAATTTCTAGCATTATGTGCTACCAGAGCCGGACAGATATTAAATATGAGCAATTTGGCAAAGGAGTGTGGCATATCATCTCCAACGGTTAAATCATGGTTGTCCGCGTTAGAAAATAGTTATGTGATTTTCTTCTTACAACCCTATTATAAAAATTTCAGCAAACGTGTTATAAAGTCGCCTAAACTCTATTTTTATGATACGGGACTGCTTTGTAATTTGCTCAGAATAAGCGATTTATCTCAAATTAATGATCAAACCATAAAGGGTGCATTATTTGAGAATATGGTAGTTTCGGAATATATGAAAAAGAAATACCACAAAAATGAGAGGCAAACAGACTTGTGGTTTTGGCGGGATTCGGAAGGTAATGAGGTGGATTTGCTCATCGAAAAGCCCCATGAAACTGAGATTGTAGAAATAAAATCAACACAAACCATTATGTCTAATTTATTTAAAGGTTTGAATTATTACGCTGCTCTTGAAACAGACACAAAACTGGTTAAAACGTTAGTTTATGGAGGCAGTGAACGTCAAGAACGCAGCGTAGCACGAGTGCTACCCTGGAGTGAGGTAGATGTTTGAGGTTAAAAAAATCAAAATCAAATTTTGGATTTATATTAAAAAGAAATGCTATTTTTGTATGTTGTAAATTTATTACTTTGCATTATTTTTCGGTAAAATTTATGGATACAAAAAAAGATAGATTAAAGTAGATATGATCCTTAAAGATATTATAAAACAAACCGAAGGAAGACGCTTGGAGTTTAAAGAGGTATTGCCCAAAAATGCCGAATTAGCTAATACCATTATAGCTTTTGCCAATGATGCTGGGGGAGAATTATACATTGGAGTTCGAAACAGTCCAAGAGAGATTGTAGGATTGCCGGAAGAGGAATTAATAAAAATTGAAGAAAAAATAAGTAATATAATTTCTAACCGTTGCTATCCTGCTATTTTACCCGATATTACGTTTCTTACAGAGGAAGACAAACATATTATCAGAGTAACTGTTTGTCGTGGAAGTACACCACCATACTATTCGAAAGAGAAGGGAAAGTTGAAGGGGACGTATATCCGTGTCGGCTCTTCAAACCGTTTAGCCGATGCTGAAATAATTTCAGAATTGGAGCGTAGAAAACAAAACATATCTTTTGATAGCGAATTGGTAATGCAAAAATCTGTCGGTGAGTTGTATATTGAAAGTTTCAAACAAGTGTATCACGACAAAACAGGTGAGATGTTAAATGTTCAGGCACTACGTAAATTAGAACTTACTAAAACAGTAAGTGGGATGGAATACCCGACTAATGCTCTAATTTTATTCTCTGATGATACGCTACGCAATACCATTTTCCCTTTTGCTAAAGTAGAATGTGCCAGGTTTAAAGGTGTCACTTCGGAAGAGTTTATTGACCAAAAGAGTATTACGTCAAACATTGCCTTACAAGCAGAAGAAGCTTATAATTTTGTATTACGACACATAAATAAAGGTGCGGTTGTAAAGGGAGTTTATACCGTTTCACGATGGGAATATCCCGTAAAAGCTATACGTGAAGCAATAAGGAATGCTACTGTGCATCGCGATTACTCACTTACAGGAAAAGATGTCAAAGTGGCAATATACGATGATATGGTTGAAATTACAAGTCCGGGACTTTTGCCTCCTTCTATCGATTACTCGGCAATGGAAAGTCGTCAAAGCGACGCTCGTAATAAAGTTATTGCACCTGTTTTTAAGCGTATGGGGATTATAGACCAATGGGGAAATGGGCTAAAGCTAATCGCTGATGAATTGAAAGAGTATCCTCAAATTGAATTTCGTTGGAAAGAGGTAGGACTTTCATTTCAGGTACAGTTTGTTAAGAGGGACTATGTTTCGAGGCAAGAGTTAGGGCAAGAGTTAGGGCAAGAGTTAGAGCAAGAGTTAGAGCAAGAGTTAAAAAATCCGACGCGATATTCGGGAATTCTTGAAAAACTTAATATTAATCCTCTTGCTCGAAAAGAGATTTCAGAATTATTTGGAGAAAAACAGATTTCGGGAAGTCTAAATAGAACCTTGAAAAAATTGGTAGAAGGTGGGCTTATTGAACATACGATTCCGAATGTCAAAAATCATCCCGACCAAAAGTTTAAAATAACAAATCAGGGATGCCTATTTCTGAAAATGCTAAAGGAAGCTTCAAAAACTGATTTTGATACATTAGTGAACAATTAGAAATAAAAATGTTATGGTACATCCCAGTAGCCTCAATAAACTGATATAGAAGAATATAAAATTAATCAATCAGTTTTGTCAAAACTGTTTTCAGTACTAAAAGGTTCAAGTCAGGAGAACTATAAAATAAAAATTGCGGAGCTCTCTCAAACCCCGCAACCTCGTAATTCGCAAACTCCTTCTACCTTCTACCTTCTACCTTCTACCTTTAGAATAGTCCTGTAATATTCCCATCATTATCGATGTCGATATTTTCGGCTGATGGCACCTCGGGTAGTCCGGGCATTCTCATGATATCACTCGCGATAGGAATCACAAAGCCTGCACCTGATGCAATCTCAATTTCACGGATATTGACAACGAAACCATGCGGTCTGTTCAATAATCTGGGGTTGTCAGAAAGTGATTTTTGAGTTTTAGCAATACATACGGGTAGATTTTCCAGATTCAAATCAGCAATGGTTTTGAGGTCTTTTCTGGCTTTAAGAGAATACTCTACATCTACCGCGCCGTATAACTCAGTTGCAATTTTATGGATTTTCTTTTCAATAGTCCAGTCAAATTCATATAATGGTCTGAAGCAAGTTGAACAACTTTGAGCTGCTTCAACCACTACTTTTGCTAAGTCGAGTGCACCTTCTCCTCCTTTAGCCCAGGCATCATTAACAGCAAACTGAATTCCTAAATCATTGAGGTGATTTGTTAAAACAGCGATCTCCTCTTCGGAATCGGTAGCAAATTTATTCAAAGCAACTACCGGTTTGATATTGAAGTGAAGAATATTCTCAATATGTTTATCCAAGTTTTGTAATCCTTCTCTAACTGCTTCCGGATTAGATGTACTTAAGCTTTTTAAATCTACTCCACCATGATATTTCAATGCTCTGATAGTGGCTACAATTACGGTTGCATGAGGAGTTAATCCGCCATATTGTGATTTAATGTCAAAGAACTTCTCTGCTCCCAATTCAGAAGCAAACCCTGCTTCAGTAACTACATAGTCTGACAGGGAAAGTCCCATTTTAGTAGCAATAATGGAGTTTGTACCTTGAGCAATATTCGCAAAAGGTCCACCGTGAATCAAAGCAGGTGTATTCTCTAAAGTTTGTACTAAGTTAGGTTTAATGGCGTCTCTTAGTAGTGCTGCCATAGCTCCTTGTGCATTCAAGTCTCTGGCAAAAATTGGTTTCTTATCATAGGTATACCCGATAAAGATATTGCCTAATTTATTTTTAAGATCTTCAATGCTTTCAGATAAGCAAAGGATAGCCATAATTTCGGATGCAGCTGTAATATCAAATCCTGTTTCACGAGGTACTCCTTGTGATGTTCCACCCAAACCAATAACAATGTCACGCAATGCGCGCTCATTCATGTCCATTACTCTTTTCCATTTCACGGTTCTGGGATCCAGGTTAAGTTTTCTGGTTTTACTCTGTAAGTTATTATCAATCAGTGCAGCTAACAAGTTATGTGCTCTTTCAATAGCTGCCAGGTCACCGGTAAAATGCAGGTTGATATCTTCCATCGGGATGACTTGTGCGTAACCACCCCCTGCAGCTCCTCCTTTTACTCCAAAAACAGGTCCTAACGAAGGCTCACGAAGAACCACCATGGTTTTGTGTCCCAACTTGTTCATTCCCTGAGCCAATCCAATGGATGTGGTTGTTTTTCCTTCACCGGCAGGTGTTGGGGTGATGGCAGTCACCAGGATCAACTTACTTTTTTTAACTTTCTCTTCATCAATTAAGCTGAGAGGTAATTTAGCCTTATATCTTCCAAACTTTTCAACTAAATCCTGGTCAATATTCAAATTGGCAGCAATAGCCCTGATGGGTAACATATTGGCTGCTTTTGCTATTTCAATGTCTGATTTCATATTTGTTATGTTTTAAAAAGTTGATAAATTAGATTGCAAAAATATACTATTTATTTGACAATAACTATCCAATTATAGTGATTGTGTCTATTGATAAAATCGATAGGAAAAACTTTTCTACTTTTCCTTTGCTGAGAATGAGAGTCCCAACAGATATACAGCTGAGATGATCAGTACTCCGATAGCAGCGACAATACCTGAACGGTCGGAGATGAAGCCCATTAATGGAGGAATTACCGCTCCACCACTGATAGCCATCACCATCAATCCGGAGATTTCATTAGCACGATCGGGATATCTTCCAACAGTGATGGAAAAGATCAATGGGAAGATATTGGCAAAACCCAATCCGATGATAAATAGTAGCACTAAAGCTCCCATTTCAGAAGGAATGAATGCAAAAACAAGAATAGAGATTAATCCTAAGATGGAACTACCGATAAAGAAGTGGCGTGTTGAAATGCGGGTTAAGAGCATCGCTCCCAAGAAAGTACCCAACATTTTTCCGAAAAAGTAGATGCTTCGTCCCGATTCTGCCAGAATTTGTTCTGTTCCAAATCGCTCCTTCAAAAAGGATCCGGAGATGGCGTTGACTCCCACATCGATTCCCACTACTAAGAAGATTCCCAATACCATTAATGCGATATATCGATTACCTAAAAGCTTGAATGAAGAACCAAAAGTAGCTCTTTTTTCCAGGTTAACACTCTCTTCAATTTTAACAGAATACAACCATATCACAGAGAGTAGGGAAACAATACCAAAGATCAAAAAGATCAGCTTCCAATCGCCATATTGGGCAGCCAAAATTCCCGCTAAAGGAGGGGCAATCATGGAGCCTAAGGCTTTAATAAATTGTGAAAAGCTGAGAAAACTGGATCTGCGGTTGGAGGGTACTACATCCACTAAAAGCGGATTAGCAGAGACCTGAACAATAGTGTTCCCAATTCCCAACAGGGCAAATCCTATGAGAACCATAGTGACGGAGTAATTGATTAAAGGGAAAAAGAGTCCCAAAGCAGTAACACTCATCCCGATATTCAGCATGTTTCGTTTTCCTATCCGATCTTGTAAAACTCCCACCGGTACCGATAAAATGAAAAACCATAGAAATACGGCTGATGGGATCAGACCGGCAATGGTGTTGCTCAATTCAAAGTCCTCCTTGACTCTGTCCACGCCAATACCTACCAAGTCACAAAAGCTCATCACAAAAAAGGAGAGCAATACAGGAAAGATAATTTTTAGAGAGATCTTATTCTGTTTCATTTATAAATTGTTATTAATTTTTATTTTTTACATTAATGGGAGCAGGTGCTCAACTTTTTTATAATAGGAAGGATCAACCAGCGTAGCACTACCGATCATGGCAGCAGACTCTAGTAGCTTAGATGACTCGACCTGTACAAGAGATCCAACCGATTGCAGTGTTTCATTCATCTTTTTTTCGAATAGATGAAAATTCCGGGCAATACTTCCACCTACTACCAGCTTTTCTGCTCTAAAGCGTGTCATCCAGGTGTGCAGAAAGAGAGCCAATTGTTCTCCAAAATCATCAAAAAGTTCCTGAACTTTAGGATCTTGATCTGCTCTCATGGCGATCTCTTTCACTCCCGGTAGCTTTTCGCCACTCAATTGTTCATACCGTCCTACCAAGCCGCGTGTAGAGAAGTAATCGTCTGCATTTCCATCTTTAAAAGGAAGGTGCCATACGCAACCGAACTCCGGTACTTCCTCTCCGGCAACTACGGGAAGGTGATCCGATAAAAAGGCTGATCCAAAACCGGTTCCTAATGTGATTGCCAAGGAACGTTCGCTTCCTTTTAACTCTCCAAGCCAGTCTTCACCCAATGCGAATGCTGTAGCATCGTTAATAAAACGAATTGGGAATGTGTCCGGTAATCCCAACTTTTGACGAATCATATGTGGAATACTCACTCCGTATAAAGCTTCATATTTCTTGTTGTTGCCTTGAAATAGCGCAATGCCGTTCACATAATCAAATGGACCGGGCATAGCAAAACCGATGCCCAAGCAGTTTTCCGTGCCAATCTGCGCAAGTGTTCTCTGAATCGTGTCAGCCCAAATGGTAATAATCTCTTGAACACTTCCCTGATTATTCAGCGGCGAACTCTGAAATGTATCAGCTAAGTATATCTGTTTTTGAATGTCACAAGCAGCACAACTAACGTGAGTGCCCCCAATATCAACGCCGATAGCAAGATGTTTCATGTCTTTATAATTTTTTATAAAATAGTCAACAAAGATATAAAAAAATTTCGGATTTCGGAATCTTAAATTTAGAATTTAGATTTTAGAATTTAGAATTAAATTTTGAGTGATAGTCCCAGTCGTAATTCGTAATTCGTAATTGGATTCCGCCTTCCGCCTTCAACCTTCCGCCTTCCTAATGCTGGTGTCCGAAAAAGTGAGAAATAATAAAGTAAAGTCCAATCAGGATAAAGAGCAGCGCAACGCCTCGTCTGACCCAGATCTCGACATTTTTGATTTTGTTGTACCACTTGCTGATACCGGCAAGGCTATATGCCATTAAAAAGGAAAAAATCAGTACGGGAAGTCCGGTGGTGATAGCAAATATGACCGGGAGCAATAATCCTTCCGGAGAAGCTATCGTGAGGGGTACTAACATCCCGAAAAAGAGGACGATACAGTGGGGACAAAAAGATAATGCCAGCAGTACTCCTAACAGAAATGCGGTGATATACCCTTTGCTGCTCCCTTGCTGTTGAATCCGGTTGGTAATCTTGCCCAAGCCGGGAATCCGTAGCGGAATCAAGTCCAGCATCAATACGCCCAAAATGACAAAAATAAAGCCCAAATAGTGTTCTACGTATTGAAATAGCTTCTCGATATGCAGTTGTTTGGCGCCATAATAAAGAATGATGACCAAAACCAGATAGGTTACCATTCTTCCCAAAACGAAGATCAGACTGTTCCAAATCACTCTTCTTTTCTGTTCAATATCCCGTCCAATAAATGCAATGGCAGTAATGTTACTCATTAATTGACAAGGACTTAATGTTACCATCAGTCCAATCAGAAAAGCAGAAAAAATAGGGAAACCGGAGTTTTCTATCAAGTGTTGTAAATATTCCATTTGAGATTAATTAGAGTTCAGGTAATTTTCGATTAGTTCTTTTATTTCAGCTTTGCTACCGATATGTCCCACCATCACAATATCTTTTCCCAAAATCAGGGCAGGCGTGCTTAAAACCCCATATTTCAGGATTTGTCCAATATCACCAATCACCGTTATGGGCACTTCCCACTGTTCCTCTTTAACAACTTCTCTGACCCGATTTTCCATCACTTTACAATGCGCACAGGCATCTCCCAAAATAATAATTTGCTTCTCCTGACTCATATTTATTGATCTTTTTTTCTGGTTAATTGTATGGTTTCGCAGTTGGCTTGGGAACACTCTCCACAAGCGATACAACTCATATCTATTGCACCTCCTTGTATGCTGCCCATTTTGCAATAACGGTAACATCTTTTGCACTCTTTACATTCTGAAATGCGGACCCGTTTGGCAAAAGGAATTCGCGACACCCAGTTGAGTATCAATCCGACCGGACAAACCGTACGACAGAAGGGACGGTAAATCAACAGTGAAGAAATGATGACCAATCCCACCAAAAAGTAACTAATCGGATTAAAAATTTGCAGGATAAAGATATTCACAAAGGGAAAATATTGGCACACTAAATTGGTTTTGGTAATCAAAATAGCGATAATCAGGATCACCACTGCCGAACTTTGAATGATATGCAATATTTTCTGACTTTTCTTTGATTTAAGCCACTGCAAACGTTCTCCTTTGTACAAAAATTCTTGCAACGCACCGATATGGCAGAGCCAGCCGCACCAGATCTTTCCGAAGAGGAAGGTCATGATAATCAGCACGATCAGTAGGGTGGGGTAGATCAGTAGCGTGGAGTTACCCGATAGCAGAAGGATGGTATCATTGAAAAGAAGAGAGATACATGGGCACCCCCCTAATATAAAACCAAAATAAATAAGGGAGCCCAACAGAATCGGATAACGCAAATAATGGATCCAACGGGTATGATAAAAGATTGAAATCAGCACCCATATCATCATCAAAATGGTGAAGCGAATCAGGGTTGAATAATGTTTTTCTATTAGGAATAAAAAAGATTGGGGGGCAGCAGAGCCATTTTCCTCTTCCAGTTCATCGCCCCTCTCTTCGATTTCATCGTTCACCTCCGCAGGGTTGGCACTCACTTCATCAACTTCACCTGAATCCTCCCAGTCGCTCCACTCCTCACTTTCATCGCCCGAATCATCCCAATCACTCCACTCTTCTTCAGTGTCATCTGTTGTCTCGGCACAAGCTCCTTCCGAATCGGACTTTCCACCACATTCGGACGCGGAAGGGCACCCTCCACAACCGGGTTGATTCACTTCCGTCAGCACAACCGTTCCCTCTTTTTCGGAAGAAGTAATTTCTATTTGCTTGTAAATAAACAAAATAAGGAGTGCTGAAAGCAACCCCAAAACAATCCATTCTAAACCACGAGATTTCATATCAAAACGCAATTAAGCAACCCGCAAAAGTACAATGAAATTTCGGATTTTGCCTCTCGCCTTTTTTTTATTCCGCCTTCCGCCCTCCGCCTTCCGCCTTCAACATAACCCTATAGGGTAACATGATTATTCCACATTTATATTATTGATAATCAAACATTTAATATAATTTTAGAAAATAATCCCACAAAAGTATTGACAAATACAAAAAAAACAACTAACTTTGCTGTGTCAAACCAATTGAAAATTAGAAGATTAGAAGTTGAAAACAAGCGACAAAAAATCAAACTCTAACCACAAAACTTCTAAATTCTAATTTCTAAATTCTAAATTCAATGAAACGTCTCAGCATTGCAATATTATTAACCCTTTCCTTCCTCTCCTTACAAGCACAGGAGCTAACCAATGCCGGGCGTGAGTTTTGGGTTACTTCTTCAAAGAATATCCTTTCTGATGTAATGCCGGATAGTGCACTAATCTACATTATGGGAGATACTTTGTGTACAGGCTATATTGAAAACCCAAATACTTCTTTTTACCAAACTTTTACTGTGGTTCCGGATAGTGTTTTGGTGATTGCTATTCCAAAAGAAGATATCATGTGTAATGTACCAAATAGTCCTTCAGATACTATTCGCTTTATTGAAGCTAAAGGAATCTATATTAAAACGGAAAAAAATGTCTATATCTATTTGCAAACTAATGTTGTA
>JAKPTX010000223.1 GCA_029570835.1 Bacteroidota bacterium | reverse complement strand
AAGATTTTATATCATGGTTGGTTGATTTACTTCTTTCGGTTTTCAGTAAGAATCATTACATTGAGGATTCCATAATAGAAGATCCCGGATTCAGCATAGCACTCTGGCGATATGAGATCAAACGATGGTGTAAGGGATTTTATACGAGTTTAAGAGCTAAGTTATTTAAAATTAATCCTTTGAC
The DNA here is from genome assembly GCA_029570835.1 of Bacteroidota bacterium. Classification (GTDB taxonomy): domain Bacteria; phylum Bacteroidota; class Bacteroidia; order Bacteroidales; family WCHB1-69; genus UBA5429. The sequence continues at coordinate 1,183 of JAKPTX010000223.1, read as the reverse complement.
TAAATGTTCCCTGAAAAATGTAAATAGAGTTTGCTTTGTTTGTTATGGGAATATATGCAGAAGTCCATTTGCATTTGAATATGCTAAAAACCTTAATAATAATTACACTTTTGATTCTCTTGGATTCATAGAAATAGAGAATAGAATGTCTCCTGCATTTGCTTTACTCACAGCAAAAGAATTCAATGTTGATCTGACGAGTCACCAATCTAAATCTATATATTCCATAGATACAAATGAAGTAGATTTATTTGTAGTTATGGACAGGATGAACTATTTAAAATTAAGACATCATGGTGTGCCTGAATCTAAAATTCGTTTTCTGAGTAATAAGGAGATAAAAGATCCTTATGGTGGCACTCTTGATGATTATTTAATGACTTACAATAAAATAAAAGTAGAAATAGACAATATTTTTGATTGATAGCGCTATGTAAATTTGTTTCTGTAAAATTGGTATAGAGGTGCAATAGACAAAAGAAAGTCACGGTTGATAAATAGTTTTAAAGTAATAATCAAAAAGACTTACAACCATGACTTTCAAAGAATGCGAGCAAATTACGAAGAAAAGTTCAGATGACCTACTATCTCAGTTGATATATTATCAGGGAGAGGATCTGATGAGTGAGATACTAAGACTTGGCATATAAAGCCTGATGGGTAAAGAGTTTTCACCTACATCGATCAGCCGGTTTTCAACCACTCTTGATGCTGAGCTGGACTGCTGGAGAGAAAGGGTTTTCACCAGGGAGTATTTGTACGTTGTGGCAGACGCCCGTTATGAGAGCTGCCGTGAGTATGAACAAGTCAAAATGGCTCTGGACAAGCTTTCGGATGATTACCGTCAGAAGTACCCTGATCTGGCCAATTTTGTATCGGAACACGGCTGGGAGACTCTTGGTGTGTACTACGCATGCCCGGTGGAACGCCATAAACGACTCCGGACAACAAATATGATCGAAAGGATAAACCAGGAGCTTAAAAGAAGAAGCAGGGTAGTGAGGATATTCCCAAATCTGGCCAGCTGCAGACGGCTCTTTACAGCGTTACTTAAGGAATGGCATGAGGACTGGATCAGTGGAAGAGCATACCTCAATATGGATTTATTGAAAGAATTTGAACTGAACAAACACTATGACACAGAAAACAATAACCGTGGCTTTATGATTTTACAGAAAAAAAG
>JAKPTX010000204.1 GCA_029570835.1 Bacteroidota bacterium | reverse complement strand
GGCGGAATGAAATTTCGGAATTAATTAATTATCACGTTTTATTTTAGAGACGCAAAGCATTGCGTCTCTACGGCATAATCCCTTCGAAACATATGACTTGTATTTATCGACTTTTAAATAACCCCGAAGGGGTGACATTATTATAGCAAAATATTGACCCCAAGAGCCCAAAGAACCCCGTAGGGGTGACATTATAATAAATTTGGGCTAAAGCCCTTGATATCTTGGGGTTAATTCCCATCCATGCCCTAAAGGACATGGTTATTGATGTGAATATCAAAGAGATAGGTTGTATTTTTAACCATTTTCAATTCTCAATTTTCAACTTATAATAAAAAATTTTCGACTTTCGACTTTCGACTTTTTTTGGTTCGTAACTCGTAATTAATTCCGCCTTCCGCCTTCCGCCTTCCGCCTTTTTTTGGTTCGTAATTCGTAATTCGTAATTGTTATTGGTTCCCCGTTGGTTGATCTGCCCTGCTTTGATTTGTCCCACTGTTTTGTGTATTCCGGTTCTGTCTGTTTCCTCTGTTGGTTCTGTTGCCTCGGTTGCGGGTATTTCTGTTAGTTTGATTAGCCTGATTAGTTTGATTAGTTTGATTCGTTTGGGTGTTTTGAGCAGTTTGGCTTGTTTGAGTGTTTTGATTGGTTCTCTTTTTTACGTTACCTCTGGCGGGTCTTTTTTCAGCATTTTTGATATTTTTCTTATATTTTGCAAAGGTTGTAAAATAGAGAATGATAGAGATTAAAATGAGCAGTATGTTGAGTGATAGGATACTCCATGTAAAGTGTTGATTTCCAATTTGTAAGATGTACTCTTTGCAAAATGTTAGCAGTAAAATAACGATCTGAGAGACTAAGATAAACCAGAAAAATATCTTGTGGAAATCGGGGAGGAAGTTGCAGATTTTCTTATCCTCCGGATTGCAAAGATCTCCGAATAATCTTTGATAATCATTCTTTCCAAGGTGTTTTAAACTGATTTGTTTGCTTAGATACTGGTCTCTGCGAAGGGAGTACCCCAAGTTCAGTGTGATGGCAATAAGGAAAGTCAGGATACCCAGTACCACCGCAGAGGTTACCAATAACACTCCGTAGGAGTAAACCGGAACATCATAAAAGTTACCCACCACAGTTTGTGTTGCCGGCATGGTCGAATGGGTATGCGTATAGATGTAACCAAATGCCCCAAAAACCACCAATAATACAATCAAAAATGGCACAAAGATCCTTTTTTGCTGATTTCTATTATCCTCAAATCGAGAATGTAACGTATTGAATATCTGTTCTTTTAATTTCATAATATGTATTGTTATTAAAATGTTTCTTTAACTTGTTTTTTATTTTTTTCAATTGAACTCCCAACCCCTAGAGTCCCAAATAATCTCAAACCAGTCTACAAAGGTACAAAATTTTTGCAAATTGGGGGAGGTATTGAGTTAAAAGTTAAAAATGAGATTTTTAATTAAAAATTAATTAAAAATAAATTCTTTTGGAATTGAATTAAAATTTTTGGGATTAATTGGTGGCAAAACTGCGACAAGCTGTCGCAGTTTTGTATCTGGTTGAATGACGTACATGTATTATAAAATTGCCAATATTAACATTCCGAAATCCGAAATCCGAAATCATTCCGCCTTCCGCCTTCAAACTTCCGCCTTCAAGAGATTCATAATTAATTATTTCACCCTGATTGACAAGCCCACATTGACGCTTAGGTTTTCTTCCAAAAAGGGATTGCCCATGAGCCAGCCGCCTGTTTTTCCTTCTACAGCAATGTAGGGAAACCAGCATCCAAAACCGTAGGAAGCATGGAGACTAAGCATACCGCCAAAGCTTGGTTTCTTGGTGAAAAATGATTGTTCATGAGGTTGTAACCAAAGCATAGTTCGACCGGTAAGCAAAAGCTTGTTCTCGAAAAATCGCTCATCGATAAGGGCACACTCAACTCCAAAAAATGTGGAATGGAGGTTGTTGTAGTTGTGTAATGCGAAGAAGAAGTTGTGTTTCGGAGTTTGGTAGAAAATATCAAGGGTGATATCGTTACCAAAAGGTGTCAACAAGTGCCTGATTGCGAAATTACCGTAATAATTTCCATTCTCGGTAGTTTTCAATCTGATCTTCGAAAATCCGAACAGGTGTGGCGATAACACGTTCAACCAGTGCAAATATCCCTGTTTCTGTAAATAATTGCGAGCTTCATCCGAGAGTTGTGAGGGTTTAATATACCGATTGATGCCCACGCCTGACGGATGTATTCCCCGATCGGTATAGGGTTTGTCAGGATGGAACAAAGCGTCTGTCCAAGTGGTAAAATCGGCACCGGTAAAGTCTCGCTTACTGATATCTGCACCATCCATTTCATTGGACTCATCGATCTTTTTATCAAAAGCGTCACTGCCCGATTGCATGAGATAGCCAATATTGATCATGGTACTCATCCAGTACAAGGAGATGTTTGGGAGATCCTGATTGAGGTAGAAGTTATTTTTTTGCAATGTTTGTATTTGGTGAAACTGTCCCTCATTTCCGGCAATCATGAGTCGTCTGAAATCTTGCTTGTAATGATCCGACAGCATGATCAAATCTTCATCCTTGACCTTTCTGACGTAAACCAGTGATTTACCGAAAGGAAAAGTGTTCATGTCGTTGAAACTATTGATCCCACGCCGGGTCATCACAGCGCGATGGTACTCTTCGTGAAGCCAACCCATTCCCAAAGGGGTATAAAATGTGAGTAAGTCGAATCCGGTGGCAATCAGATTGGTAAAAAGGATATTCTGAAATTCACTTTTAGTTTTAATCAGTTTCTTGATTCCCCAGTGTACCGAACCATACAGGTTGTTTGACATGGCCAAAGATTGTTTCATACTGGGATTGGCATAACCGGTGAAAAAGTTTCCGGTTGTTTTGGCAGCATGAGTTTGATAGGGGAGATCCAATACCGGAAAATCCAAATATAAACCGGTAGTGTCGGAGGTGGTTTGAGCAAAGATGAATGATGCTGTCAAAAAAGAGATCAGGCAAATGATTACTGCTCGTTTCATGATGATTTGTGTTACAATTAATTCATGAAGCAAATATACGATAAATTATGAAAATAGGGAGGATATTAGAGTGTTCTACACTTCTCTTATCTCTCCATCTTCTAATTCTACAATCGGCTCGGTAAAAATATCCTTATATTTTACTCCTTCGAATGTATGGATTGGTACAATGTTTTTGGGTTTTATCGCTTCTACTAATTTTTTTAATGTTTTGGTGTCAGCGTGTCCGCTTGTATGAATTTGATATAATGCAAATTCCCTATTTGTCAGATAATCAACAAAATTCATTGTATAAGACTTTTTTAAATACCCTTCCCACATGGAATAAATCAGGTTTCCACCATCAATTCCTTCAATATGTTCTAATTCTTTCTGCATTGATGGTCTGACAATCATCACGATATTTTCAGCTTGATTGGCGATTTCTTCTTTTTTTATTTTGTAGTGCTTGAATTGAAACAATACTTTTTCATTTCCATCTCTTGTTAGCCGATTGCTTGTATAGTAAGGAAATATGACTTTTAGGTTTTCAAATTTTTTTGAAGGGAATGGGATTTTACCAAATCTCGATAATTCTATAAGAACTTTTGCTACATAAACGTCAACGACAAATGTTTTACCGGTCTGTAAGCAAGCTTTGTAAATGGAAGTTATTCTGTCAATATTTTGTCCGGATGTATAAATAAGATTAATTTTTCCTTTTTGTTTAAATAATTTCGTTAATTCAGATTCAATCTCTTCCTCTGTCTGAAATTCCTCATCCTCTCTGCTAACGGTTGTTCCTTCAAGCAGTAGGTAGTCGACATCTTGAGGGGCATTATGAGTAAACCAACGAAATGCTCCTGACTTTCTACCATGGGAACGAAAATCTCCCGAATAAAATAAGCTTTTCCCATTTGCTTCAACTAAAAATGAGTAAGCATCAAATGCGGAATGGTCTGCCCAATAGGGCGTAATTGAGATATCACCTATTGTGAATTGTTTTGTTTTTTCGAAGTAGTTCGTATTTTTTAAGTGTATGTTTTGTTGAGTAAATAAATTGTTGAGTTCAATTATGGTGTGAGTTGCTTCGCCCAAATAAAATTGAATGTTTGTATTGATAAAATTTGCTAATCCGTAGTGGTCTTGATGTGAGTGAGAAATGATCACACCATCGATGAGCTCTTTAGAACCCTCATACAGTCCCTCAATATTGGGTAAAATACCTTTACTCACTAATTCTTTTGAGGTCAGGTTTTTGTATTTATTAAAGTCAAATTCTTTTCCATCCTTTTCGACCAACGGCATGCCAAAATCAAGCAATATTCTTGTATTTTCTGTCCATACTTCAACACAAGAGCCGCCTATTTCTTTTGTTCCTCTGTGAATTTTAAATTTCATTAGTGAATAGTTTTACATTTAAATCAGGATAGGTTTTTAACAATTCATCAATTTGTTTTTTTGCTATTCCGGAATACAAACCAACCAGAATTTTTCCTTCCACTGGTTCAGTAATTTCAATTTCTTCAAAATCCGGATTTTTTATTAATCCAAGTTCCTTTTTTTGCTTGAAATGCATTTCATAGCACTTTTTATAAGAATTAAAATTGGTATTAATGTGATTTACATAGAAGTTTAATTGTGAAGCTACCTCCTCTTTTAGTTCAGGATTATTCCCCAACTTTACTTCCAAAACAATAAAGTGATATTTGTTTTCCTCTATTTGTTTTAGTGCTAGAAGATCCATTCTTTTCCTTTTTAATTGAGTGTCAGTAACTTGACGGTCAATAATGATAAAATCTTCTCTATCTAAATTATCTGTAATTAATGATTGTTCAAAAGTAATTTCCTCACCGTTATTAACCTTTTTTATTCTTGATTCGAAAGCTTTAAGATGTTTTTTCTGAAAGAAAGGATGAAGTTGCTTGCTTGAAAGAGTAGTTTTTGCGTAAATTGTCTTCTTATATATCTTATATGTCTTGCTCGAATAGTACAACGGATTATCTGCTTTTGTGCCATCAAAAAATTTTTGATTTATTGATACTTCATAAGTGTCATTTTTTTTAGGGGCAACTCTTGCCATATTATTTCCTTTGTAGTATAGGTTGAAATAATCTTTTCTGATAGCAAAATCGTATTCACCATGTGAATTAGAAATTAATTTCACTAAAAAATTAAAATCCTTTTCAATCCTTTTAAAATTCTTTTTCGAAAAATATCTTTTCATAATTAATGTATTAATTCGTAATTAAATTCTCATATTTCTTCCTTCTTATTTCTAAATTTAAATAAATGGGGGGCAGAAAAGACATCACTCTTTTGTTATTTCAACTCCCCACTCGCTAAAGTGCAGCGACAAGTCCTTTCTGTCTCCGGTTCTTGGTTCATATTCAATGTTATTTTTTTATCTTATTGAGTTTCAGCTATTTCTCTTCTACTATTTCAGATATACGAAACGGAAATCTCCTTTTTATTTCAACGGCTTGTTTGTAATCGAGTAAATTATATTCTTTTGAATATTCTTCTTCAGAATATTCGTTTCTTAATTCATTAGCCGCTTCCTTTAGACTTGATAAAACCTTAAAATAATCGGTAAAAGTTGCCTTGTCATCTTTATATAAAATGACTATGTAATCAGGATTTTGTTGAATTAATCCTTTAATTTTTCTTTTTAATTGCTCTTTTAGAACCAATGTGTCATTGACTAAGTAATTGGACTCGGTATGTTTAATTTCTACACAATTTGGGAATTGAAAAATGCTTTCATATATAGCTATTGAATCAGCATCTTCAACATTCCAACAAGGTAAAGTGACCGGAAAAGAACAATTTTGATAATACCTTTGGTCATACTCGTGATTTGTCGGAACCACGGCATAAGCAATATTTGAAAAACCTAATTTTGACAACTCATTTTTCACTTGATTGACAAACTCCATTTTTATCGATTTATGAATATGCAAACGATATATTGTTCGATCACTGCTATATCTGTTTTTTTCAGACTTCCATTCCATAATCTTATCAAACAATTCATCAATGGGGATTATTTCATTATTTGCAATAATCAACGGTTCACTATGGGCTTGTTCTGTATCTGATTCAACGATGTAAATATCTGATATAGCGCCAAATAAATATTCATAACTATCAGTTTCAGGGAGTTCCAGGTTGTAGTTGTAATGTATGTTTTTATTCAGATAAATTTGGTTGATTGCTTTATAGTCAACCAGATTGATTCTCGAAAATCCAAAAGCAACAAGGGAGATCAGGAGGGCTGAACAGAGCATCCATTTTTGTCCTTTCCTTTTAAATGTTCGATTTATTGTATTCCATGTTTGCAAAAATAGGACAATAACAAGCAAAATAAACATCCAGTTGTAATCAGGATACAAGTTGAAAACATAAAATCCGCCATTGATTCCCAGAATTAAAGCAAAAATGGTAGCAACTCTTCCAAACCAGCTTAAAAAGAACCAATTCAAAGCCCTTTGGTCGTTTAAAATCGCTTGTCTCCTGTAATTCTGTTGTTTAAATATCCTTTTTGGTCGCTCAAACCAGAATGAGAAAGTAACAGATTGTCCGATAATGACAGCAATGTAGGCAAAAATCAGATTGTAAAAATAGACCTCTTTGTTGGTTAAAATCCACAAACCATAAGTGTCCAAAACTGAAAAAATCCGCAACAATTCCCGACTGAAGTATAAAAACGAATAGAATGTGTACGCAAAGAGTAGTCCAACTATAATCCCGATAACAATCTCAACCCTTGGTATTGGGAAGAAATCGGGTTCTTTATGAAGGAAATTCTTTTTCAACCCCATCGTAATACTGATTTTATTGCACAGGAATTTATTCAGCGAATGTACGATATTTTTGAATACGAAACAAAAATACGATAATATTTCGGATTTCGGATTTCGGAATAAAAAAAAGGCGGAAGGCGGAATGAATCAATTATGAATTACGAATTACGAGATCCTTTTCCTAATTGTTCCTGAGTCAAATTTCGCTCTTTTCTTGCCTGTTTGATTGCCTCTCCAATGAACTCTATTTGTAACTCATATTCAAATCTGTCCCTATTAGGAGTACCAACTTTTCCAATAAATTGATCTTGAACTTCATCTAATGTGTATGTTTTCATTTGTTATTTTTTATTGCTTGATTACTTAACATTAAACTTAACACATAATTTATTTGGCAAATATACTAAAAAACGGATTAGGATTGACTAGGATTAAAAAATTTTAGAATTATTAGGATGATTGCTCAGGCTTAATTGGATTATCAAGTTTTAAGGGTTGCTGTTTTTGCTGTTGTATGGTAATCATTTCAGCAAGTTCTTCTTCTGTTGGCAATACTGTTTTGTATTTTGATGCAAATAATTGTTTGTTTTCTTTTAAAATGGAATATTTAACAACTGTTTCATCTTTTTCCGTACAAAGAATGATTCCTAGTGTAGGGTTATCATCTTCGCCGCGTTTCAAGGCATCAAACATCCGAACATACATGTCCATTTGACCAATATCTGCATGTGATAACTTTCTGGTTTTCAAATCAATAATTACAAAGCATTTAAGGAGATAATTATAGAATACCAAATCGATGTAAAAATGTGAAGTTTCTGTACTGATTCGCATTTGACGGTCAACAAGTGAAAATCCCTTACCAAGTTCAAGTAAAAATTGTTTTAAATTGCTGATAAGAGCACCTTCAAGTAAAGATTCTTTTCCAGTTAAATTTTTCGGGACATTAAGAAATTCAGTAACATAAGGGTCCTTAATAAAATCAGCAGGATTTTGTTTGTCTGTTTCAGTTTCTACAGGTTGTTGAGAAGAAAGTAGACGCCGATAATATCCGGATTTAATATTACGTTCCAATAATCTTGAACTCCAATTTTGTTCGCTTGCTTCTTTGATATAATAATCTCTTTCAGCTTTGTTGTCAAGTCGCATTATTTGACGAATATTTGTCCAACTGAGATTCTCTACGCAGTGGGTAGAGAATTGATTAAAATCGGGAAATGTTTGATAAAATTGCCTCATATTCCACAAATTAGCTTCGGAAAATCCTTTCCCAAATGTATCGGTTAAATGCCTCGATAAGTTAGTTATGAGGTAGTCACCATAGTTTGCTTTGCTTTTCCCTTGTAATTCTTGCTCTACAATTCTTTTTCCGATTTGCCAATAAGTTCGTACCATCAGCGTGTTTACAGCTTTGTAGGCTCTGTTTCTTGATTGTTTAAGTAAATCGCTAATTTCAGCATAAAAGTTGTTCTCAGTTTTTGCTATTTCCATGTTTTTAGTTTAAATTTAGTTTATAAATATAGTTTTTAAGGAGTAGGTTTAGTTTAAAGAAAGAGCATTTAAACGACAATGAACTTGTAAAATTCACTTTGCAAATATACCACAAAAAGGATTAGGATTTATAGGATTAAAAGATTTTAGGATTAAAAGTCGAAAGGCGAAAGTCTTTGTCATAAATTGAAAGTTGAAAATTGAAAATATTTATTATCTTGCAGATATTCAAACAATTGTAAGTTATTTCTTCATTTTTCCTTCTACCTTTTACCTTCTACCTTCTACCTTGTCAAACCGTAATTCGTAATTCGTAATTCGTAATTGATTACACATGTTCAAAAAGATCAAATATTCCAGAGTGGGGTGGTGGAATAACTGGTGAGGAAAATATGATCTGCCCCCCAATTTTTTTTAATCAAAAATAAAGAATAAAAAAAGTAGTTAATATGGTGCAAATTATCCCATATTGATTAAATAGGTTCTTGAGTATACTTTATCCGGGTGTTCCAATTTTCCATAATCAGATAACTCTGAAGTTCATATCGCACCGTTGTCCGAACAGGTTTATGCTCAAACTCGCAATGAGGATCCATATTAAACTTAATCTTTTCATTTTATAATGTTTTGATTTTCCGATTCTTACGGTTTAATCTCTATCGGTGTACCAATTTTGACATATTCATAAAGTTCGTCAATCTCCTGGTCAGTTACTGCGATGCATCCTAAAGTCCAATCGCGAAGCAAATGAAATCTGCCAATCCATCCAAATCCATTCTTCATTCCATGAATCTTGATCAATCCCCCCGGACTCTTGCCCAAGCTATCGGCATGCTCAATGTCCGCTTTGTTGGGGTATGAAATTCCCAAATTTTTATGATACGCACTGTTGGGATTTTTATCATCGATAATATAGGATCCTTCGGGAGTTTTTTTGTCTCCCTCAAACTCCTTCGCTCCTTTTGGAACTCGTCCTAGTGAAATTTTGTACGTTTTGACAACCTGATCATTAGAAATCAGATCCAGGGTGCGTTGATGTTTGGTTACTACAATTTTATCAATGATAACAGAGGGATCCAGCGGTTTAAAGGGTTTGAAATAGAAAATCAACCCGTAAATGATCAATCCTAAAATTAAAAGTACAATGATCTTTTTCATTTTCGCGGAAGTTACATTGAGAGAACTTTGATCTAATCAGCGGACAAATGAATTGTTACATCACTGAGATAACAATGGTTAATAGTCCGATAGTGCTAATTACCGCTATTCTGCCAAAAAGTCCGATATAAAACTCTTCTTTTGTTTTCTTATATTCGGTCAATGCAATAGCCAGCACAAGCAAAGTAGCAATTAATCCGACAATGAGAAGAATTTTAGAACCGGGAAAATGTTGTAATTTGAACAGAATCCCTAAGCAAATCAATGAGATTGCCCATCCTGCTCCAATGGATCCAATAATTCTTTGAGTAGAAATATCTTTGTAGGATTCCTGTTTAAAGATCTCTTTAAAGCCAATCCGGTTGAATAGCGCAAATCCAAGGAAATAGTACAATAAAGCCAAAGTCGTCACGGAGAGAACCATGACAATTCCGGCTCCCGGAATGAAAGCAAGCTGTAAAATGATTCCAATTACAGCCAAAACTCCTAAAATTTTTTCAAGTTTGAACATGATGTTTGTTTTATATGGTTACTAATTTTGATATTTGTTTTTTTAAAAGTAAGTATTGACGGCAAATAGTGCTTCCAAAATTTGAAATTCATTATCCAAAGGACGATAATTAGTCCCCGAAATACCTACTCTTCTTTTTCTGATGTTTTTATCAATACCGAGTTCTTTGATCAGTAAACTATGTATGGCTTCAATTTTTGATACGGAGAGCGGAATCAGGTAGTCAGGGTTTTCAACTATGAAGTCAATCGCTTCTTTATGATTTAAGAGCATTGTTGCTTCTTCTTTTGTTTTGCCGGCTGCGGTTTCCTTTTCCTTAAGCAGTCTTTCCGTTTCCAATAGCGAATAAGTGTTGCCTTCAATTTGCGACGACTTCCAACTTAAATCGATCGCCAATCTTTCAAATTCCTTTTTATATTCAATTTCAGATAGGGGAGATATGTTATTCTCGAAATTCTTTTGAAGTGAATTTAATTCCTTCAATTCATTGCTTGTAAATAGATTACACTCTTTTAGAATTTCAGGTATGAGTTGTAAGTTAGAAGATTCGTGGTTTTTCTTTAAAAACTCAATAATTTCAAATTCTTTTTTGTCAATCATAGAGATTCAATTTACGGCTCACAAAGATAGTTGTTTTAGCTCAAATTGTCAAGATGTTGAGCTGTATTTTTTCAAAAAATGAGCTATAACATGATTTTGAAAGAACAGGGATAGGATATTTTTTATTTCGGATTTCGGATTTCGGAATGAAATGCGGATTTACGAATTACGATAGCTCTAAATTCTAAATTTATTTCCTCAATAACTTCTTCGTTGTGAAATATTTATTGTCAAATACGACAGTCAGGTATAACAGTTCGTTTGATGCACTTTGTGATAAATTGAGCTGTAATTCATGAGCGCCATCCGGATAGGTTCTATTGTCGCTTTGCAACACAATTTGACCCAGATTATTAGTCACGAAATAGGAGACATTGGTTGCATTGTTGAGATTGAACCTGACCATCACATCGTTTTCAAAAGGATTGGGAAACAGTTCAATTTGGTAAGGATTGCTGCCATCAATTTCATACTCGGTGATCGATACCGGATCGGCAGTTAACCAAACCTCATAAATGGTATTGTCGGCACTGGTTGTACTGGTTTGGTTGAACATAAACGGGTTCAAAGAGGGACTGTAAATGCCGCCATAAATATATCCGATCCTGAAGGAGTCGAGAGTGATCTCATTCAATTTGAAAACCTTGTTGGAGTAGTGAGGAAGCTCCATATTAGGGATAAATTCCGCACTAGACCCTTGTAATGCCGGCATCTCAATCGGCATCTGATATTCTGTGAGGTTGCCTTGCCCATCTCTGGTTAAACGACTGATCGTTTTAACGAACGGAACCATACTGTCCTGAACCAAAACTCCATCCTGATAATAGTATTGGCTCATTCCACCGAAAAAGAGAGAGTGCATGTGATTGCTACTTGCATCATACATGCAGGCAACAGCACTGTGATAATGGCTCAAATATTGATTGAACGTTGTGATGGGCGTGTATCCATTCTCGGTGATATCCACCGGATATAAAAAGGGCAAATCTATACCGATTTGAAAAACCCCTGATGAAATGGTCAAACCTTGCTCTCCGTTGGGAAATATTTGTGGCAGTAGATTGTAATCTCTGCGTCTTAAGTGAACAGGGTCTGTGATGGTTGAATAGTTGTAATAACTCAACTGTGAACCTGAATTATCAATATTGAATTTTCTGATCTGATTGGTGTATACCTGAGTGTAAGTGGGGTTTCCCATCGGATTATATCTCCCGTCAAATAGATGTCCCCCAACCATATAGAAGGTTTCATTGATTTTCTTCAAATGTGACCCGGTTACTTTGAAAATGGTGTCCTCAATCTGTTTAAAATAGGGCGTAATCGGTTGATTATCAATAATAGCGCTGATCAGACTGTGGACATTAACTGAAGTCAAATAAGGGTATGTAATATACTTATTTAATGAAGCAGAAAAACCATAACCGCCAATAATAAAGAGCGTATCATCATCTTGATAGAACACCATGTTGGTAGATTGCAGTTGCTCTTTCAGTCCTGTGGGTAAGCTGTTGACAGAAGCGCTCCAAAATTGATTATTCGGTACATCGACTACATAAATGTCGGTATTATTATGAGAAGCCGGAAAGGAATTGAATGGTTGTCTGGCATGCAAGCCATCTTTCCGACCACCAATAATCAACCATTTGCCGTTGTGCTGTGCAAAAGTGTAGGATTGTAAACCGGGTAGGTCTGTGACTGTAACAGGAACTAAAGTCAGTGCGTAATTAAAGCTACTTTGTCCAAAAGCATGAAAGCTTATTGTTAATATAAAAATCAGTAAAACTTGTTGCAGTTTTTTCATGTCATTACAATTTTGAACTGACATTATTTATTCAATTCCACCACCAAAATGCCGATTTTTTCGTTGTAGCCCATTACTGGACACACAATCTTGACTTTATTGGGTTCCTGATAAACGGTTGTGCCGGTTAGATTAGAATAAGTACCGGATTTGTTTTTTTCTCCCTCATATTTTTTGTCTGATGAAAGCAGAATGATATTGTCTTTCGGATTGATCAGTTGCACTAAATCGGCACCGGATTTGCGCACAAATACGCTGAGTAATTGGTTGAGATTTTCTGTATTATCCCTCAACAATTCGCTTCTTACAGACCATGAAAAAACTTCCGCTGCAAATTGAAGATACTCGATTTGTAAACTGTCAATTCTGCTCTCATATTGAGTGATTAATTCAGTTTTTTCTTTCTTGAAATTTCTTTCAGTAATCTGTTGTTTGATAAAAAACCAAATAAAAACTACGACTAAAATTAAAAATAAAACGGTTGCTGCTTTGTTGTTTTTAATAAATTTTACGAACCTCTTTTTGAGTCTGTTCCAAAAGGAATTTTCATTTGACTTTTTCTTTGCTGTGCCAGTTTGAGTTGTTCCCTGGGGTTGTTCTGCACTATTTGCAGATGCGTTATTGTTTTGATTTTCGTTTTCTAACGATTTGTTTTCTTCTGAGTTCATCTCTTATTTTGTTTAATGGTTGTTTGATTTGTTTTCTATTTTATTGATATTTAATTACTTAATAAATATCTGAATTTCAACTCTTCGCTCTTCGGGCACCATGGTTTTAGATGCAAAAGTATCTGCAAAGTTTTGTAGAAATATGGACTCTATTGGAATAATAGTTTTTATTTTAGAGTGAATATATTCCAACCGCTGTTGGGTCAGTTTTTTGTTGATTTCAGCACTCCCTTTGATGTCTGTATGCCCTGATAAGGTCACTTTCTCAACCTGTTTATTCTGAACAGCAGTTTTGATCTGTTTGAGTAGTTCTGTCTCATTTTTTGGTCTTGTTTTACCGCTATCAAAATAGGCTGTGAAAGTAATTGTATCTCTCTTTTGAATAATCAGTTGTTGCTTCTTCAATTGCCCTTTCAATTGCTGTAATGTGTCGTTTGTAGCAGCCAGTTCCCTTTGTAATGCAAAAAACTCAGGGATCGTATCAGGTGTCGGATCGGGAACAGCCACTTCTTTGGTGATGAAAATAGTATCTACTTTGTAGTCAGTTAGTTGTTGGATATTTAATTGGGTTTTTAACTTCTCTATTGTGTCGTTTTGAGCATTAAGAACTTGTTGCAATTCAAAAAGCTCCGGAATAGTGTCGGATGTTGTTGAATCACTAATAACAACTTCTTTAATGATGGTAACTGTATCCTTCTTATAAATAACCGATTGTTGGCTCCTCAATTGGCTTTTCAATTGCTCAATGGTCTCATTTTTGGCAAGCAATTCCCGATATAGGATAGCATTCTCTTTGGTTGCCTTCAAAGAAACCTGGACGGGGACCTGAACAGGAACCTCTGTAATGCTAATGATTGTGTCGGTACTTCTGGGTTTCTCTTGTGTAACCAGTATTTTATCAATTTTATCCAGTAGTGAATTAATGATTTGTTGCTGCTCTGCTATGGTTTTGTTTTGCTCGGCATAGTATGTGCTGTCATGACCAATGACCTGTTTTTCAACTAAAACAACAGTATCCCTTTTTTGGTCAGAACATTTTATTGTATCGTAGCTTACTATTTGATCTTCAACTGAAACAACAGTATCCCTTTTTTGATTGGCGTTCTCTGTACTGTCGAATATAACTATGTGATTATCAACTAAATCTATAGTATCTGCTTTATAATCAGGATATTCTGTGGTATCATATATAACTATCAGATTATCAACTAAATCCACTGTATCTACTTTATAATCGGAATGTTCTGTGGTATCATATACAACTATCTGATTATCAACTAAATCCACTGTATCTACTTTATAATCAGGATATTCAGTAGTATCATATACAACTATCTGTTTATCAGCTAGAGCTATTGAGTCAATAGTTTTTTCAGATTCTCTTTCTGTTCTGAGTGTTAATAATTGAGTAGTGTCCTTAATTTCAGTACGTTGTTTCTTTTTATGATCGATAAGAGAATCAGCAACCTGATCGGTAATGTCAGCTACGGTGATTTTAGCACTCTCAGTTGTATCATGGATAACCAACTGCTCTAGGGGAATTATTTTGTAGCTTGCAAATGCTGTATCAATAGGTGAACTTTGCTCAATACATTTTTCTGTAAGTATGCTGTCATCAACATACAAATTGATATAATGAACATATTGACTTTTGCATCCTATAAAGGCAATAGCCAAAAGTAGCCCTAAGAGAGCATAGCTTGCTTTTATTTTTTTATACCTAACCATAGATTTAATTCTAATGCCAATCCTGCAGTTGGAATGACTGATAAGTTATCAAACCCCTTACTCCCTTTTTGTCCCACAACAAGTACGCCTGCGTTAAACCGAACAACTTTAAACAATCTAAAACCTAATCCGGCATATACAGGCAAATTGATGCCTGGAGTAACAAACTCATTTCCATTTTTATCGACAACCGGTTTTAACAAAACTCCGGCTGAAACACCAAATGAGTCGAACAGTCTGGTTCTATGAGTCAACCGGCTTTTATTGCTAAATGGTATAGTTAAGCCTAATCCGGGAGTAAAATCAATG
The DNA here is from genome assembly GCA_029570835.1 of Bacteroidota bacterium. Classification (GTDB taxonomy): domain Bacteria; phylum Bacteroidota; class Bacteroidia; order Bacteroidales; family WCHB1-69; genus UBA5429. Next base: position 675 of record JAKPTX010000204.1, on the reverse strand, counting down.
TTATGAACAGCTTTGTTATCGACTTTAACGGTTTTATCCCATGCATATACTCCAAAATTGATAGGGAGTGTAAATTGTGTTTTATCTGTTTCAACAGAAGTTACTTTTGCTACTCTGTAATGTTGCACCAATTGTGAACTTAAAAACGGCATCAGTTCTGAGCTAATGAGGTTCACCAAATATTCCACTTTGTCAGCTACCAATTGTTGCGCAGCCTCATTGACTTCGGAACGATCTGTTCTCCTTAGAACACGACCAAATCTAAACTCTCTTTGCTTCTTCAACTCCTCTAATACCAGTGATGTTGGAGCCTGAATGGGAATGGAGTTTTTAGATTCCTGGTTTTGGAATGCTTCTTTAATCAGTTCCTGGAGTTTGTTATATACCCTGTTTGGATTATTCACAACTACATCTCTTCCATCAAAGTAGATGTTGTTCATTAACAAAAATCGGATTCTGTCCTGCACATTTTTCAACAATAATTCTTTGGCATTGTTGGATAACATTTTGTAGGTAACAATCTCGAAGTCATATTTTGTGTTCGAGCGAAGAACGGGAGGAATGACCACATTAAAGGATTCAGAATTATTTCCATCGTAGCGGCTCCAAATAAAGGAGTGTAAAATATAACCTTTTCCCTCGTAATAAATGTTGACTTTCACAAATTCTATATCC
>JAKPTX010000201.1 GCA_029570835.1 Bacteroidota bacterium | reverse complement strand
GTTGTTCGTAGTTTTACTGACAGTGCTTTTATTTTTGATCCAGTTACTCAAAATTCCTTATTCATAGAGGGGACAGTGTCAAATTTAGTTTTGGATTTTTTGAATGATATCAATTATGTAGTTCCTCAGATTTTTTGGTTGACGATTCCTGATGAATATTTAGTTCAGGTGCGTGAGGATGTTCAGCATCTAAGATCTACCATCAGGGATTTTTTGGTAGATATTGAAAAAAATAATAGGAGATCAAGTCAGGGTGCTATTTTACATGGCGGAGTTCAAGATTCTCCATTGAGTATGCTTTCTGCTTATGCAATAAAAAACTGGCAGATTACCAATGTCAGTATTGAGATGACATATCGATGCAATTTGCGTTGTAGATGGTGTTATCTTGATGATTATTCTTATGTAGGGCTATCTCGAGAAGAATTGCAGATGATTGCTAATCAACTTAAGGAAGTTGGAGTTGTATTCGTTTTATTTACTGGGGGTGAGCCTTTTATTCGTCGGGACATAATCGAAGTAATGACGGATTATAAAGATCTTGGATTTGCTTTAGAATTAAAGAGTAATGGATTGTTGCTTTCTAGATCATTGATTAGTGAATTGGCTAATTTGCAACTATTTAATTTTCAGGTGTCTGTTTACGGTATTGATGATTATCAGTCACAGTTCACTGGAATGCCATATGAATTTAGTCGTCTAGCGGAAAACATTCGTGAAATAGTGGCTCAAGAATTACCACTGAGTTTAGCGGTATTGGTGGGAAAGCATAATATTGATGATCTCGATCGGTACAATGATGTTTTATTGGGGCTGGGAGTGGAAGAGATATTTTTTAGTCCATACATTACTCCTAATAGAGGTGGAGTTGGACCCGAGGTTGATTTACGGCTATCTAGGAAAGAAATGGATGAGAAGTTTTATCCCTTTCTTCAGAAAATTGACGGCTTCTTTTTGCCAGTAAAGTATCGGGAGCATTGCCGAGACGGATCTGCTTGTTATGCTGGTCGAGATCAAATAGCCATAAATCCACTAGGAATTGTTTATCCATGTCTTGATTTTCAACTTCCTCTTGGCGATCTAAGACGGGAAAATCTAGACTGTATCGTTGAACGTCGACAGCAATTACTTGAACCCTATAAATTAAGGAGGATTAAAAAGTGTTGTAATTGTCAGATTGTTGAATATTGCGATAGTTGTGTTGGCACGGCATTGTTAGAGAATGGATGTTTTACTGAGCCATCTCAGCACAAGTGCGATGTATCGCGCTTCTATTACGATTCATATTATTCACGAAAGGAGGTGAAAAGATGAGAAAGATACCGTATAGACCTGTACGTATCACGGCTTCTACGGGAATTCGTGCTTG
>JAKPTX010000160.1 GCA_029570835.1 Bacteroidota bacterium | reverse complement strand
AGTTACCAGCGGGTCAATTTGAACATTAAAACTTTGACATGGTGCACGACAAGTAATATCGGCCTGCCAGCCAATTTCGTTCATCGTTCCGGATGTAAACTCAATATAGATGGAACCGTCCGGATTTGCAGGAGGAGGACCAGCTACAATCGCCAAACCTGAAGGATTAATAAATTGATCATACACTGCAATGACGGTATAGGTATTGTCCGGACCATCATATAATGTCATAACTGCTCCCTCTCCAACAGTAAAGATATTAAACTGAATACGAATAGCCAGACCCGCAGTGGCAGGTGCGAACTTAATACTTGAATTTTGGTTAATTCCATGATTGCCATTCAAACCACCCGTGTCATAAAAACGAGCATTACAAGTGGTATGCGTAGCGGTATTGGAACCGGATGGCATATTGATATTTGTTTGAGCAAACAGAATATATGGAATTAAAACAGCTAATGTTAATAAAACTTTTTTCATATTTATGGATCTCATTTTATTTATTTTCTAACCTGTACTGATTGTATTTTTCCTGAATCTCTTTTCCTGATAGGAAGTAAATCAACTTATTTGTATTTCCTAAACGGTAAATAGGACCGATATTGGGATCAATTTTTATATCAAATTTCATAATATTCAAATCTTCCAGTCCTTTGTCTGTGTAGTCGAAGTACTCCATTTGGTACTTTTCTTTTGGTTTCATTTCGGGTACTTCGTTGATATATTGCATCTTTTCCTGTGGAACTTCAGCAATAGTATAGGCATTATCCAGGAAGAAATTATAGTACTGGATCACCCTGGGATTCTCTTGAAGATAGAAGTCAACTGTCTCTTGTCCAAATACTTCAACAATTCTTGGATCCGCATAGACCGTTTCTTGCCTTTGTTGTGCAAATACACCCTGCAAGAGGATTATCAAACTAAAAAAAAGGATCGTTCTTTTCATCATATTCATTTTTTTTGCAATTTATTTTTTTTTAAAAATCAGGTCCAAATTTATAGACGCAATATTACAAAAAAAGTTCCACATTTTGAGAATATATTTGAAATATTATACTATTTTCTCATCAAACTCTATAAATAAAAAGATATTCCTAATTTATGCTACTTTTTTAGTATTTTTGTCGGTTAATTTTTCAAGTTATGAAACCGATTATATCCCCTTCATTACTATCAGCTGATTTTGGCAATTTAGAACGAGATATCAGATTAATTAACCAATCGGAAGCGGACTACCTCCATTTAGACATCATGGATGGTCACTTTGTTCCCAACATCACATTTGGGATGCCGGTAATTTCAGCTATCAGAAAGATTTCCGAAAAGCCTTTGGATGTTCACCTTATGATTGAAAAACCGGAAAGATATCTTGCTGATTTTAAAAAAGCAGGTGCGGATATGCTCGCAGTACATTGGGAGGCGTCAACCCATCTTCATCGTACTGTTCATGCCATCCGCGACTTGGATATGTTGGCCGGTGTGGCATTAAACCCACATACTCCGGTAACACTTTTGGAAGATATTATTCAAGATCTGGACTTTGTATTGATCATGTCTGTTAATCCGGGATTTGGAGGACAAGAGTTTATTAAAAAAAGTTTAGATCGGATTAGAGAACTCAAAGATCTCATCATCCGGAACAACTCTGATGCTCTCATTGAGGTAGATGGGGGTGTTAATCAGGACAATTGTCTTTCTTTAGTTGAAGCGGGTGCGGATATTTTGGTAGCCGGAAACGCTATTTTTAAATCTGAAGATCCGCTTGAAGCTATTCATAACTTACGCAATTGCACCACGGAAAAATAAACTATCAATGCGCCCCTACCAGATCTCATTGTTTATCTTTGTCATCATTGCCCTCTTAGTGATCATATCGCTGGTATTTCCAGAGGGGGGTATTCAAATTTTCGGATACCGCTTTGACTTTCCTGCCCCCCAGGAAATGATTCGTAATAAAGAAAAAGAAACAATCGATCCCGAATTAATCTTACAACAACAGGAGTTGGCGCAATTGGACTCTTTACATCATGAATTTAAGGATACATTGACCTACTATGCTAAGGCGATGGTGCACCCTACCCGTTTTTATTTACCCAACGATGATTATAGCTTTTTTGACTCCTTTTTTAAGGAAGCGGAACAGGCAAGAAGTTCAAATCGCGTGATTCGGGTATTGCATTATGGCGATTCACAGATTGAGTTAGACCGGATTAGTATCAATATGAGAAACTATTTCCAATCTGTTTTTGGAGGATCGGGTCCCGGATTACTCCCTCTATACCAATCAATTCCTACTGCATCAGTATACCAAAGTTATTCAGGGGAATACACAACATACGCCTTGTATGGGGATGGCTCGAGAACCAAAAGCAGAGATTACGGATTGATGGCTAAAACTTTCCAAATCTCTTCTCCCGGCTCATTTTACGTTTCCACATCTGCTCAAGAACGAAAAACAAAACTTGCTCCCTATTCCAATATAACCCTGTTACTCACACATTTAGGTGAACAATTTAAAGCTACATTATCACAAAAAGGAAAGCCGGCTATCTCAGTTGAAACTATCTCTGAACCTGGATTTCACACCATCAACTGGAGATTAGACACTGCTCTATCACAGTTTTCAATTCAAATGAACGGGTGGGGAAATATCCACGGAGTTTTAGTTGACGGTAAAGCAGGAGTTGCAGTGGATAATATTCCGATGAGAGGAGCAAGCGGCACCTTCTTCTCTCAAATTGATGGTCAGCTAATGCAACAAACCTACAGAGAGATCAATGTCAAAATGATCGTGCTTCAATTTGGAGGGAACTCCGTACCTTCCATTTATAATGAAAAAAGTGCTGACAAATATGTTGATCAAATCTTATCCCAAATAGATTATTTTCATCGTTTGTTCCCTGATCTACCTATTCTTTTTATTGGACCATCCGATATGGGCACCCGTGTTAAAGGAGAAATGGGAACCTATCCTTACCTACCCTATCTGGTTGAACAGTTAAAGACAAGAATCCCTGCTCATGGAGCCGCTTTTTGGAACATGTATGAAGTGATGGGAGGCGAAAACTCTATGGTAGCTTGGGTGAATAAAGGATGGGCAGGAAGCGATTATGTTCACTTTACCCCGCAAGGTGCTCAAAAAATAGGAGAGATTTTAGTTCAATCCTTTGAAACAATGTACCAGTTTTATAAGTTGAGAGCCAATAATAGCGATGTGGACTTTGATGAACTTTTCCAAAAAGTAAAATAGAAAGGGAGATGTATGATAATAAAAAAGGCTGTTAGTACAATTATTTTAAGTTTTATCTTTTTCAACATTAGTGTTGGACAAACAGATACGACTTCAGAGAATGTTTCGGACTTTGTCTCCTACCCTTTTATCAACTTCTATGCAGACACACTAGTTACCCAATATGATTCATCATTATTAATCCATTTCTTTAACAAATGGGATCAGATTGTCAAAACAAAAGAAGGAAATCTAAACATCATTCATATAGGTGGGTCTCATGTTCAGGCCGGTACATTTCCCCATACTATCCGACAACAACTTCTACTCAAAAATCCCGATTTAATTGGTGAAAGAGGGCTTATTTTCCCGTACTCTGCTGCTCCGAAATCAAATAATCCCATTGATTATCGGGTACGCAGTATCGGTTCATTCTCTATTGTCAGAAATGTTTTTGACCCTCATGAGGTTCCTCTGGGTTTAACCGGAGTTGCAGTAATTACTCAAGATACCCTGGCTGAATTGAGAATTATTTTCACTGACTCATTGCTAAAATTTGAAACAGAAGAACTTATTTTAATGGGTTATTCGGACTCTTCCTATATTGTACCCACAATTTGGATCGACTCATTAGAATATTTCCCAACCAAAATAGATACCCTAAAAAGAAGATTCCATTACGAATCGCTACATTTTTCAGATTCATTTACAGTTCGTTTTAACTGTTTCCAAGGAGAGCGTTTTATTCTGAATGGCTTTTACCTAAAAAATCCAAAACCGGGCATCACATATCACTCCATTGGTGTGAATGGTGCCTCCGTTCCTTCTTACTTAAGATGTGAAAATTTCGAACAAGATCTGGATCTGATCTATCCCGACTTAGTCATTATGAATATTGGGGTCAACGATGCTTCCGGACCCAACTTCAATCCTGAAGAGTTCAAAAACAACTATTTGGCGCTAATTGAAAGGTTTCAAAAAATAAATCCTCAATGTGCTTTTATTTTTATTACCAACAATGACACCTACAAAAGGATAAGAAGAAAAAGAAAAGTGTATTGGAGAAACAACGAAAATGGAAAGAAAGTACAACAAGTGATGTATGAGTTAGCCTCTTTAACACAAGGAGCCGTATTTGATCAGTATCATATCATGGGGGGAGCCAAATCAATGTATCAATGGGTACAAAAAGGATTAGCGCAAAGGGATCGTGTTCATTTTACCCGTAAAGGTTATGAACTGATGGGGATGCTTTTTCTTGATGCCTTGATGGAGAGCAAAATAAGACTAGAAAATCACAATATGAACAGCTACAATGGTGAACTATGAGTTGGGATAATTTTCTTGCATTTTTAACTACACTATTCTCTTTTGACAATAAGTATCCCTTACTGTTCACCCAATTCTATTTCTGGGCATTTTTTGCTATTGTTTATGCCGGTTTTGCACTGATAGGAAATAGGATATTACTTCGTAATACCTTTCTCTTTTTCTTCAGTATGCTCTTTTACTATAAAACTTCCGGTTTGTTCTTAATCCTGCTGGTTGTTACAACCATTGTCTGTTTCTACTCTGGAAAAGCAATCGATTTAACCTCAAAACCCGGATTAAGAAAATTCTATATGATCCTGGGAGTCTTTGTCAATTTAGCTATTTTAGCCTATTTTAAGTATGCCTACTTTTTCACGGATCTCTACAACTCGCTATTTCAGACAGATTATGAAGTGATCAACTATATTGCCAAATGGAGCAATGATGTGATCCAAAAAGAGCATTTTGATTCTTCCCGAATATTGTTGCCGGTGGGAATCTCTTTTTACACCTTCCAAAGCATCAGCTATGTGCTGGATGTTTATCGAAGAAGGATGCCCCATACCCGCAACTTTTTCAACTTTGGATTTTATGTAACCTTCTTTCCACAACTGGTAGCCGGTCCCATTGTGCGTGCCAATCAGTTTATGCCTCAGGTGTATAAGAAGTTTTTCTTAACAAAAAAACAATTTGGAATAGCGGTTTTCTGGGTTTTAAACGGATTACTAAAAAAGATCATTCTCAGCGACTATATTGCAGTCAGCTTTGTTGACCGCGTATTTGATAATCCGCTGTTATTCACCTCTTTTGAAAATCTTTTTGCACTTTTCGGGTACTCACTTCAGGTATATGCCGATTTTTCAGGATATACAGATATTGCCATTGGAGTAGCTATGTTGATGGGATTCTATCTCCCTAAAAACTTTAATTCTCCTTACAAAGCAACCAATCCGGGAGAATTTTGGAAAAGATGGCACATATCTCTGTCTACCTGGCTTAAAGATTATCTATATATCCCCTTAGGAGGAAACAGAAAAGGAAAAATTAGAACCGATATCAACCTGATGATCACCATGTTATTAGGAGGACTCTGGCACGGAGCCAGTTGGAATTTTGTAATCTGGGGTGGTTTAAACGGAATCGGTATTCTCATATTCAAAAGGTGGAGAAAATGGACTCCGCTCACTAAAATGATTGCCACACTACTCCTTTTTGCTCTCTTCAGTACACTGGAACTCCTTTTCCATCAACCTATCTGGATGCTGGGAGCCGTGTGGAGCGGTATCATCTTTATCGGAACTTTAATCAGTTACATTCGCCATATCATCACGCATCAAGATCCTATCGGTTGGATGCAGCGAGTATGGGGCATTTTCCTCACTTTTATATTTATCACCTTTACCCGACTCTTTTTCCGCTCCGGATCCAATCTGGATCCCAAAGAAGCAAGTTCAACTGCCTGGAATACCGCTAAGAATATGGTTAACCAGATCGGAGGCGACTGGAATTTATCAGTAATACCCTCAATTATAAGCACTTACAAATATGTGGTTATTTTATTCATTTTAGGAATGATAGTGCACTGGTTACCGGATCGATGGAAAAGATGGTACCGCGTCAATTTTGCCCTACTCCCCATTTGGGCCATGGTAATCATTGTAGTATTGGCGGTATTTATTGTATATCAGTTTATTACTGCTGATTTACAGCCTTTTATTTATTTTCAATTTTAAAAAAAAGGGGGGAAGGAAATTCATCGCACCAGGGAAAAGGTCAGCGATTTTTTCAACAGATCCACCTCGACAACCTTCACCTTGATTTGATCCCCAAATTGGATATTTCTTCCATAATGTAGTCCAATCAAAGTGTAACTGTCCTGATCCAGATAGTAGAAGTCATCGGTAAACTCTTTCATTGGGATCAATCCTTCACATTTGGAATCTTTTAATTCAGCGAATACACCCCACTTAGCCAATCCGCTCACCACCGCATCGAAAGCTTCTCCAACCTTATCCAACATGTACTCTGCTTGCTTAAATTTGATGGAAGCCCGTTCTGCATCTACAGCTTTTTGTTCCATTTTAGAACAATGTTTACAGTACTCTTCATATTCGGCGACAGCAACAGAAGGTGCACCATCCAAATAAGCTTGGAATAAGCGATGAACCATTAAATCCGGATATCTTCTGATAGGAGAAGTGAAGTGAGAATAATATGGGAATGCCAACCCATAGTGTCCAATATTATCGGTAGAATAGACAGCACGTGCCATCATCCTCACAGAGAGCTGAGTCAGCATATTGTATTGATTTTTTTCTTTTGCAATCTGAAACATCTGATTCAAAGATTGGGTCAACTTTTTCCTGCTCCCATCCTGAAAATCAAAGCCCAGTTTCTGAACAAAACTTTTAAAATTTTCCAATTTATCATGAATCGGTTCATCGTGAATACGATAAACAAAGGTTTTGGGTTCTTTGTTTTTTGCCGTTTTCTTTCCTATTCTTTCAGCCACTCTTTTGTTCGCCAGCAGCATCAACTCTTCGATTAAAAAATTAGCTTCCTTTTGGACTTTCAACTGCACAGCTATCGGCTTACTATTTTCATCTAATACAAACCTCACCTCCTCTGTTTCGAAGTTAATCGCGTGCTGATCAAAACGTTTTTTTCTCAACTTTTGAGCTATCGCATTCACTTTTAAAATCGGTTCCGAGCCCTCCCCTTTTCCGGTTTCAATCATCTCTTGTACCTCTTCGTAGCTATATCTTGCATCGGAATGGATCACCGTTTTTCCAAACCATTCCGACTTAATTTTTGCGTTGGAATCCATTTCAAAAATAGCACTAAAGCAGAGTTTATCTTCATGGGGTCTCAGTGAGCACAGATTATTGGATAATTTCTCCGGCAACATAGGGATCGTTCTATCCACAAGATAAACAGAGGTTCCCCTTAAATAGGCTTCCTTATCGATTGCCGATCCTCTTCGTACATAGTGCGAAACATCCGCAATGTGAACACCTATCCTTACATCTCCATTTGCTTTTTCTTCAAAAGAGATGGCATCATCAAAATCCTTGGCATCCGCCGGGTCAATAGTAAAGGTATAAGCATCGCGAAAATCTCTTCTCTTCAAGATCTCCTCTTTAGAAATTGTTTCTTGAATCCGTGCACACTCCTCTTCCACCTCATGAGAAAAACTCAATGGAAAGCCAAATTGTGCCAGAATGGCATTCATTTCCACCTCATTCTCACCAGGTTTCCCCAATAAGTAAACCACTTCTGCAATCGGATTTCGTGTTCCTTCTTTCCATTCTACAATGCGGAAGACTACTTTGTCCCCCTCTTTTGCCTGATTTAACATGCGGGAAGGAATAATAATCTCTCTGCGGTAAAAATTATTATCCGGTACAACAAATGCAATCCCCTTTTGAAATTGAATCGTTCCGACAATCAGTGCAGTACTCCTCTTGATAATCTCAATAACTTGTCCTTCCGGCTTTTTGTTTTTCCTCAAAGGGAACAGCATCACTTTCACTTTATCCCTATGCAGAGCCATACCCAGGTTCTGTTCAGAGATAAAAACATCCTCTTCCTGTTCCTCATTAACCACAAATGCATTGCCACTCCGATTAAACTGGATCTCACCCACGATAACATTTCTACCTGTAGTTTCTTTCGATATATACTTAGGATTTAAGCGATACTTCCCACGTCCGGCAGATAATAAAATTTGTGCTTCCAAAAAGTGAGCAATCTGTTTTTGCACCTCAATCCTTCCCGCTTTATCAAACACCCCTACCTTAGCAGCAATCTGTTTGTAGTTTAGTTTCTCACTTCCATAAGAGCTGAGTGCTTCAATAATCCGAGTTCCCAGTGGGGTCTTTTTCTTATTTTTCATAATCAATTTTTATAATCAATGGACTTTTCCCAACATCATCAATTAAAAAAAAACTACCTCAAAAAGGTAGTTTTTTATATTTTATTTTTCTATGTCAAATAATTCAACTTCAAAAATCAACGTGGCTCCGGGTTTAATTGAAGGACCGGCACCACGATCACCATACGCTAAATCGGATGGTATATAGAAAATAAACTTGGATCCAATCGGCATCAATTGCACACCCTCTGTCCAACCTTTAATTACTTGATTTAATGGAAATGAGATGGGTTCACCTCTTTGAACTGAGGAATCAAACACTTCTCCATCTATTGTAGTTCCATGGTAATGAACTTTAACTTTATCAGTAGCAGTGGGTTTTGCACCTGTTCCCATTGTGATTACTTTATATTGAAGTCCAGATGGGGTGGTAATCACACCTTCCTTCTTTCCATTCTCAGCTAAAAAAGCTCTACCTTTTTCTTTTTCAACCTCTACTTCAGCCTGTTGTCTTTTTTGAAGTTCTTCATTCAGTTGATTGAAAATTGCCTGCATTTCATTCTGAGATAACTTATTGGCACCATTCATTCCATCTTGTACTCCCTGAAGGAAAGTATCATAGATTAATTCGATACCGGTAGTTTTAAAGTTTTCACCTATGTTCGCTCCTAAAGCGTAACTAACTTTTTGTTCTTGAGTCATTTCTTGTGATTTTACGGTCAAACTTAACATCATACCTAGTACGAGTAAGCCTATTCCAATTATTCTTTTCATATTTTTAAGTAATTCAGTTAAAATTCAATCTGCAAAGATATATAATAATCCAATATCATGAGTAACTTTTTTTCACTTTAATTGCATTTTTAAAACTTTGTAACTACTTCTTATTTCATATTTTTCATTTTTGTACTATTTTCTCTCTTTTAACGTTATATTAAATTATACTGCAAACTTGCAAATAACAGTAAAACTTTAAACTATGGATATTAAATTAAGCGAACTTCCACTACGTCAAGACGGTTCTATTTATCACTTAGCCATTCATCCCGAACAGTTGGCAGATATTGTCCTGTTGGTTGGAGATCCCGGTCGGGTACCTTTGGTTTCCCAACGATTTGATATGATTGACACCAAAAGGTCTAACAGAGAGATCGTTACACATACCGGATGGGTTGGAAATACACGAATTACGGTACTATCTACCGGTATGGGAACTGATAATATTGACATTGTGATGACTGAGCTGGATGCTTTAGCCAATGTTGATTTTGAGACCCGAACTCTCAAAAAGGAGCATCGTACCTTGAAAATCATCAGAATGGGAACTTGCGGTATTCTTCAACCTGATATTCCAATCAACTCTTTGATTGCCAGTCAGTACGGGTTTGGATTTGATGGTTTGTTGCAGTTTTATCAACATGATTCCTCTATCTATGATGATTTAGTGGATTCTTTTATTGAAAAAACAAATTGGGGGGGACGCCTACCTCACCCTTATTGCATACCTGCCGCACCCGCTTTGTTATCTCAAGTCGCTTTTGACATGGTGAAAGGAATCACAGCCAGTGCCCCCGGGTTCTATGGTCCACAAGGAAGAGAAATACGTACTCCTCTGGCGTTTCCGGAACTGAATAAAAAAATCGAACAGTTTAGATATAAAGATCTAAGATTCACAAACTTAGAGATGGAATGTTCCGCTATTTACGGATTGGGACACCTCTTAAAACATGAAACATTAACTGTTTGTGTAGGTATTGCCAATCGGGTTACAAATGAGTTTACTGCTAATTATCAAATCTATATGGATCATTTGATTGATACCGTTATTGAACGAATTACCAAATAAATATGATCGATTTACAATCTATTAATGCTATTATTTTTGATCTGGGGAATGTTATCTATGACATTCGTTATGAAAACATTAGCGATCAATTCCGGGAGTTCGGTGTAGCTGATTTTGAAAAATCGTACTCTCTGGCGGGACAAACCGAAGAGATAGACCTGTTTGAAGAGGGGAAAATCTCTCCTGCCCGATTCAGGAACTATATCCGCTCCCTAACTGATGTCCCCTTGACTGATGAGCAGATTGATCGGGGATGGAATGCGATCATGATTGACATACCGGAGTGTCGTATTGAGATGCTAAAGCGTTTACAACAGCAGTACCGTGTCTTTCTGTTCAGCAATACCAACCAGATTAATTGTGAGTATTTTACGGAGTATGTCATTAACAAATACGGATACAACATTTTCAATCATCATTTTGAAAAGGCGTACTATTCTCACACATTGCAAATAAAAAAGCCCAAACCGGAAGCTTTTCTGCGGATCATTGAGGAAAACCACCTCGATCCCGCCAAAACACTCTTCATTGACGACATTGAACGCCATCTCAAAGGCGCACAATCGGTTGGATTATGGACGTACCACCATGCTGCGGGGGATATTTGTGATCTTTTTTGAAGGCGGAAGGCGGAAGGCGGAGGGCGGAATGAATTCAATTACGAATTACGGGATACTCGGGGCGCGACTTTAAGTCGCACCCCGAGTTAGCACCGAGTTTTTTCCATCTTTACAACAACCCCGAAGGAGTAACATGGTTGTAAATTAGAATTAGAGATAGAACTAGGATCGATCGTAATTCGTAATTGATCACGCATGTCCAAAAAGGTCAAACGTTCCAGAGTGGGGGAATGGAATGATTGAAAAGGAGTTTCTGTTCTGCCCCCCATTTATTTAAAATACCAAATAAGAAATAAGAAGTAAGAAGTAGAAATAGGAAAGAGGTGAGAAACAATTCCGCCTTTCGATTTCCGCCTTCCGCCTTTTTTAGCTCCATTTCTTGATTTTCGAACCGATGGTTACGAAGAAAAGCATAAATATATACGCGACAAGGAGGATCGAGTAAGCATCTTGATATCCTTGTTTATCAGCTAAAGCAGCATAAACCCACGAAATAATTCCACCTCCGGCAATTGCCATGATCAGAAATGCGGATCCCAATTTGGTATGTCTTCCCAATCCCTGAATAGAAAGCGGCCAGATAACCGGCCATAAAATAGCATGTGTAAAGCTCAATAAAATCACTGAAATGATGGATACATAAGGATTTGAGCTCAACCAAGCCATCAACAAGAGAATGATTGCCAAAATGAGATTAATGATTCCCAATGCACGTTGTGACAACACACGGGGAACCAAAACAATACTCAACAGATAACCTACTACCAATGCAATCAGTGCGTAGATTGGGAAATGCCTGGAGATCTCCATAGGGATTCCCAACTCATCTCCATAGGGTATAAGATAGGTAACTGCTACTACTTCCACACCTACGTAAAAGAAAAGGGCTAAAATCCCCAACCATAAGTAGGGGTATGCAAAAATGGACTTATCTGAATTGTCTTCTTCTGAAACATTGGCTTCATCACCAACTTCCGGTAATTTTGCCGCTTTAACAAAGAGCATCAAGGCAATCAGAACTACCGTCATGATGATATAAGGGACAATCACACTTCTGGACAGCTGAACCAATAATTGTTCTTTTAAAACCGGATCAACGGTTGTTTTAATCTGTGCCAACAACTCATTACTGCCTGAAAACACCACAGAAGAAAGAATCAAAATCCCGATCATTCCGGCTACTTTATTAGCTACTCCCATGATACTTTGGCGTCTCGCCGCAGTTTCGATCGGTCCTAAGATGGTTACATAAGGATTAGCCGCAGTTTGTAGCAGTGCTAAACCGGTACCTTGAATAAAAATTCCTATCAAAAAGAGGGGATAGTGTCTCTCCATAGCAGCAGGAACAAAGAGAATAGAACCTACAGCCATGATCACTAACCCCAATGCCATTCCATTAGAAAACCCTGTCTTTTTAAGGATATATGAAGAAGGAATAGCCATCACAAAATAGGAGATATAGAGGGACAAGTTGACCCAGGAGGCTTGTGTTTTATTCAACTCGCAAGCGGTTTGTAAAAATGGGATCAAAACACTGTTGAGCCAGGTTACAAACCCGAACACAAAGAAGAGTGATCCGATAATGAAAATGCTGAAATTTACGTTATTTTTTTTCATTGTAAAATATATTTAGTCATCACCAAAATAATCTTTTAAATAGTCGATCTGTCTCCTGTCTCTTTTTGTCGGTCTTCCCAATCCGTGAGATCTGATTTCGAAGCTGGTTCTCAATGCTTTCACTCTTTCATACTCCTCCTGAGGGGTTAAATCTGTGCAATATTCAGGAACCAACTTCGCTCCTACTCTATTTTTGGGAGCATTGACAACCTGAATCGTTTTGTTCAACTGATCTAACTTTACGTTATAAATTTCCCCTATCTTCACCGATTTGGAAGGTTTTAGATTTTGACCATCCATTTTGACTTTCCCGGCATTGCATGCTTCAGTTGCCATAGAACGGGTTTTAAAAATCCTCACCATCCAGAGCCACTTGTCAATTCTGATTTCTAAATTTATCATTCCAATTTCTTCCAATAAAGAGTTCTGCCCAACAACGGAACCCCGACGTAACCTCGTACTCTCAAGGTTTTATCATCATGAAACTTAAGTTTACACCTATAGGATCTGCCATCCTCCGGATTATAAACCTCACCTCCAACCCACTCTTTCGTTTGAGGATTATAAGTGAACCCTCGCAATATCACAGCTTGATCTGCGCGTTGATTTCTTAGTTTCGGATCCGGATTATAGCGATCCAACTTAGGAGTTCCATCTTTATGATTCGGTTCATTAAACCAGATCACCCTTCCTTCATACTCCCCTTTGGCAGTTCTATAGACTCTCACCTTGGTTGCCAAATGTGAGTTGGGTTTCGGAACCCAATAGACCCCTAAAAGTTGATCTCCACTCTGTTTACTTTGTGCTACACTCGAAAAAGGTAAGCAAAAAAGCAAGAGAATCACAAGGGAGATCATTCGTTTCATATCTAAACTATTTTTTTATTTCTGATTCATCATTTTGAGTTTAAATTGAATCTCTTCCACCTCTTTCTTAGCTTGTTCAATCTTCTTTTCAAACTCAGCTTTCAACAAATCTGCATTTTTAGAGTTTGCAAAAAATCCCAAATTATTCTCCCACAGTGCAATATCCTCTTTCAATTGTTGCAGCTTATTATATAGATAACGTTTTTCTTTATCCAGAATTCTATCAGCATTGGGATTATCCAATATATCTTTGATTTTAGATTTATATAAGTCTTTTCTCAACTCATCCCCGGATACTTTCAATTCCGCAAAACGTTTATTCACCGCAGCTCTAAACGCTTCGAAAACGCGATCTTTCTCCTTTCTTGGTACAAATCCGATCTCTAAAAACTCACGCTGCATTTTTTTCATTGCTTCCATGTTTTCACCCTTATTATCGGTGAATTCATATTCAAGAATATTTTTAATGATCTCCTCTTTTTTAGCTAGGTTTTCGGCTTCAATTGCTTTAGCATTGGTAAAATAGTGAGATTTAGCTTCAAAAAACTGGTCGCAAGCAGCTCTGAATCGTTTCCAAATCATCTCTGAACTTTTTTTCGTAGATGGACCAATCTCTTTCCACTCTTTTTGCAATGCAATAATATCATCCGTTGCCTGTTTCCAGTCGGTACGTGTTGCAATAGCCTCAGCTCTGATTGCCAAATTCACTTTTAAGTTATGATTTTGAGTATAAGTTTCTTTAATTTGAGTGAAGAAACTCTTTTTGGATTCAAAGAAATAATCCAACGATTTTTTAAATCTTTCCCAAATCTCATCATTTAATTTTGCAGGAGCTTGACCCAATGACTTCCAAACTTTAAGGACCTCTGTTAATTGATCACTTAAAGTATTATATTCTCTTGCATTTTGAGGTAATTCTTTGACCAACTCTTCAACTTGTTCACACAACACCAATTTGGCATTATAATTATTTTGTTGCTCTGTGTACAATTTGTCATAATACTCCCTTCTTCTTTGGTTAACCTGATCAGAAGCATTTTTAAACCTTTCCCAAATCTCCTCTTTTTTCTCTTCCGGAACCGGTCCTATCTCTTTCCAGTCATTATGATACTGTTGTAACAATTTGAATGACTTATTGATAGAATCTTCAAGAAGAAGCGATTCAGCAGCTTCACATAACTTCACTTTTTGTTCTAGATTTTTTCTCAAGTCCAAGGATCTTAATTCCTTATTCATTCTTAGAATATCAAAGAACTTTTCAACGTAGAAGTGATAGTTTTGCCATAAATTAGCTGTTTCGTTCTGTGGAACCGGACCAATCGATCTCCACTCATCCTGAAACTGTTTGAATTGATCATTTAAAACTTTTAAATTGGTTTCAGTTTCAACTAAATTCTTCAAACCCTCAATGATTTTATTTTTAGCTTCAAGATTTTGTTGTCTTTCAAGTTCCAGTTTTTCAAGAAATTTAACTCTATTTTTCTTATAGTTTGAAAAAGCTTTGTTAAAAGTCTTTTCTAATTCGGTAGTTTCATATTCAAACTCATCGCTTTCACCACCTTGTTCAATAAACTGGTCAAATTGGTTCTTTTTATCTATTTTTATTTGTTCAAGAATCAACGTTTTGAGCACGGAGAATTGATTCTTGATCTGATTGTAATTTTCATTTTGCGCAACAGTGTCAATCTCTTGAACCAGTTGTTCAAAAGTGTACTCACTGTATTGTCTTTGCCATTCTTCGACAGTAATTTGAGCTGTTTCAACATCCTCTTCCTCTTCCTCTTCTTCATCCTCTTCTGATTTGGCAGATTCTGTTTCCTCAATCTCAGACATAATATCTGAAGCGGAAGCAGATTCCTTTGAAGGTTGAACCTGAGCTACAGGTTCTGCAATTGGAGTAACTTCTTCGATTTGAGTAGCTTCAACAACCGGAGTTGCTTCTTCTACGAGTTCTGCAACAGGTTCAACTGCCGGTTCTTCCGGCTGTTCTTCTGATTGTTCAATTGATTCTTCAATTGGCTGCTCAGCAGGTTGTTCAACTGATAGTTCTACCGGCTCTTCAACTGGTTGTTCCACAGGTTGTTCTGTTTGTTTTTCAATTGATTCCTCAATGGGTTGCTCAACCGGCTCTTCAACCGGTTGCTCTACCGTTTGTTCAACCGTTGTTTCAACCTCATCATGAGGTTCATTTGCATCAACAACTTCTTCTGAAGGGATCTCAGTTTGACTGGCATTGTTTTGGTCTTCCATAGAAGCACCGTTGTTCACCTCTGGAGTTTGATTGTTTTCATTTTCCGGGTGGAGAAGATCTTTAGATTCCATAATTAATTACGTAAGTAAATAAATATTTAATTTGTTTATTAAAAAAGTCCGCAAAGATAATAAAAATAATGAAAATAGTAGAATTAACTATTTTTTCAATTTAATTGATAATCAATTGCTGTTTATAACGTTCAATAGTCTCTTTCAATCCAAAATAGAGTGCATCTGAAATCAGTGCATGACCAATAGAAACCTCTAACAAATGAGGAATATTTGAAGCAAAATAGTGCAAGTTCTCCAAGGAAAGGTCATGCCCTGCATTAATTCCCAATCCGCAACGATGAGCTTCTACAGCTGTTTCAATAAAAGGTTGGATCGCTTTTTCCCTATTTTTTAGGTAATTTGAAGCATAACTTTCGGTATACATCTCGATTCGGTCTGTTCCTGTTTCTTTCGCAGGAGCGATATATTTTGGATCCGGATTCACAAAAATGGAGGTTCTAATCCCTTTCTGGTGAAAACGTGCAATCACCTCCCTTAAAAAATCCTGATAAGTTATCGTATCCCAGCCGTTATTGGATGTTATTGCTTCCGGTGGATCAGGAACCAAGGTAACTTGCTCAGGAACCACCTCCAAAACCAAATTAATAAAATTCTCTGAGGGATACCCTTCAATATTAAACTCGGTTGTCACTACTTTTTTCAGATCCCTCACATCCTGATAGCGAATATGTCTTTCATCGGGACGCGGATGAACTGTGATTCCCTCTGCTCCAAATTTTTCACAATCGATGGCCACCTGAATCAGATCAGGAATATTTCCACCTCTTGCATTACGAATTGTAGCTACTTTGTTGATATTGACACTTAATTTAGGATTACGCATGGTTATTTTTCTTTTATATAAATTTTATACAATTATTAATTAATAATTTATTAATTTTCTATATTTTTCTTCTCTTTATCAATCATTTCATAGAGATCCTGCTCAGATAAAATTGGAATACCCAAAGAGTTTGCTTTTTTCTCTTTCTCCGGTCCCATCTTTTCTCCTGCAACCACATACAGTGTACTTTTTGAAATGGAAGAGACAATCTTGCCTCCATACTGCTCAATCAGCTTTTTAATATCATCTCTGGGAACTGAAAAGACACCACTCACCACGATAGATCCTTGTTGGAACAGATCTATCTGAACACCCTGATCCTCATCCCGGACTTCAAATTGCAATCCGGCCTTTTGCAGTCGCAATACTGTTTCCAAATTCTGCGCCTGATTGAAGTAGTCGATCACGGATTGGGCTACTTTTTCACCCACATCGCTCACCTGTGTCAACTCTTCGAATGTGGCATTAGCGAGTTGATCTATTGAACGAAATGCCGTTGCCAATTTCCTGGCTGTTACCTCTCCGACAAATCTAATTCCCAAAGCAAAAAGCACTCTTTCAAAGGGAACTTGCTTAGATTGTTCAACACTACTCAGAATATTCTGCACCGTTTTATCCTGAAAACTGATCACTCTTTCGGTTTGAGATTCCTCATCTGTAATCACTTTTTCCAGTCCAATCAGTTGGTCATACTGCAAATCATAAAAGTCTGCGATGGAATGAACTAATTGGTTTGAAAAGAGCATTTCCACCTTCCCTTCGCCTAAAGAGTCAAGGTTCATCGCCTTTTTTGAGATAAAATGCTCCAGTCTCCCCTTAATTTGGGGTGGACAACCCAACTCGTTGGGACAGTAGATTTGAGTTTCTCCGGGATTCTGAACGAGGAGAGTATTGCACTCGGGGCAGCGAGTAATAAATTGAATTTTCTTGGAGCTAGGATTTCTCTTTTCGAGCTCAACAGCTACTATCTTAGGGATGATCTCCCCCCCTTTTTCTACATATACATAATCACCATCATGCAAATCCAATGCTTCAATCATATCCGCATTGTGAAGTGTAGCTCTTTTGACAATCGTACCGCTAATGGGAACCGGGGCAAGATTCGCGACAGGCGTTACCGCACCCGTTCTACCAATCTGAAAATCAACACTAAGCAACGGAGTCAGTACTCTTTCCGCCTTAAACTTATAGGATATCGCCCAACGTGGAAATTTCGAAGTAGTTCCCAACGCTGTTTGCTGTGCAAAACTGTTCACTTTAATCACCACACCATCAATATCGAAAGGCAAGTGCTCCCTTTCCTTATCCCAATATTGAATAAATGCAAAAACCTCATCGATTGTGCTGACTTTCTCAACCACTTCAGGTGTTTTAAAGCCCCACTCTTTCAACTTTTGGATTGCATCATCGTGATTTATAATTGGGAGTTGCTCTCCCAACAAAAGATAGAGACGAGAATCCAACCCTCTTCTCGCTACCTCGTTGGAATCCAGCAACTTCAAACTTCCGGAAGCGGCATTTCGCGGATTGGCAAAAGTGGGATACCCCAACTCCTCCCTTTCATCATTCAAAATAGCAAACTGCTTGTGAGTCAATATAATTTCGCCTCTTACTTCAAAATCTTGCGGATAATCACCCCTTAATTTCAATGGAATAGAGCGGATTGTCTTGACATTAACCGTCACATCATCCCCCACGACACCATCCCCACGTGTTACACCTTTAACTAAAACGCCATTTTTATAAATTAGGTTAATCGCGACCCCATCATATTTTAATTCACAAACATACTCCACCGGTTCTGTGAGCAATTTATGTATGCGTTGATCAAATTCATACAATTCCTCTTTGGAGTAAGTGTTTCCCAATGAGAGCATCGGATACTGATGTGTCCAGGTTTCAAATTGTTGGGTTACTCCCCCACCCACACGTTGCGATGGAGAATCAGCAGTTTGATATTCAGGGTATTGCTCCTCAAGACGTATCAATTCCAGTAATAACTGATCAAAGTCATAATCGGAAATAGTAGGATTGTCCAACACATAATAGTTGTAATTATGTTGGTTAATCTTCTCTTTTAACTCCTCTATTTTAACTTGAATCGGATCCATTTTTAGAACAAAAAGCCCAATTTAAATCCCACAAAATGGTACAACGCCAAAGCAGAACGATTGGTTGCCAGCTGTGAAATATCAGGTTGATCATCTTCCACTACACTATAAAAAATGTGAGATTGTTGGAGTTTATAGTTAACAGAAAAGAGTAATGAAAACTTGGAGGTCATTTTCATTTTCAAACCTAAACCCGATTCCCCATACAGTCCGGTTTGAGCTGCATGAATCACCCGTGTCATCGGTTCAGGCTTTTGATTGACATACCACTTAAAGGAGTATCCGGCATTCAAATTCCAAAAGGGTGCCCAATCGTATTTGATAAAATTCACTGTTAGATGGGTATAAAGCGGGATAAATCCTGTTTTGGCGTACATATCATAACCGGCACCAATTCCCAGTATAATGTATGGATTAAACTGATATGCCAACACTTGATGAATCGAGATGACAGCAATATTATTTTTTACAGTACGTCCTTCAAACCGGATATCATTCACTCCTTTTGCAAAGCCAAGAGATGAAAGATAGACAAATTTCCCCTCCTCTTTTTTGAAAACTCCTTGTGCTTGAACATGATAGAAACTTAAAAAAAGTATCACTATTACGAAAAATCGGATCCAATATTCTCTTTTCATATTGATTTATTTTATGGTTCATCTATTAATAATTGGGCAGTCTGACGTGCAGCATCAGTTACTTTTTCAGCACTTATCAATGTCGCAATTTCCTCCACTCTTTCCAGATTATTCAATGGTTTGATATGGGTATAAGTTTGGTCCCCTTCATTTTTTTTATATACAAAATAGTGCAGATTTGCCTTCGCTGCAATCTGAGGTAGGTGAGTTATCACCAACAATTGTCTCTCCTGAGCAATTTTCGTCATCAATCGTGCTACTTTCCCCGCAATATCACCTGATACACCGGTATCAATTTCGTCAAAAATGACAGTGGGTAAATAGTTTGTTGAAGTAATTACATATTTAATTGCCAGCATCAACCTGGAAATTTCTCCTCCCGATGCAATCTTTTCCACTTCCAGAGCCGGTCCACCCCGATTTGCAGAAAACAAAAACTGAACCTGATCGCTGCCTAAGAGCCCCAATTGGGAACTATTATTTACCAGTACCTTAAAAGTAGCCTCTTCCATGCCCAGGAGTTGGATATTATTTTTTATTTCCTTTTCAACCAGGGGGGAGGCAGCCTTTCGCTTTTCGGACAACTGTTTGGCACTGCTCTCCAATAATCCCTTTATATTCAACAACTCCTTTTGCTTAGCTGCAACCTGTGACTCCATATCCACAAACTGTAACACCCAACCTTGCAGCTCAGCTTGACGCTCCATCAACTCCCTCTCGCTGTTTACTTTATGCTTGAGCTGCAATCTATTCAGCAGATCAAGACGCTCATTCAGTTGCGCTAACAGTTCCGGATTCACCTCAACCTCTTGCCCTAAAGCAGTAATCTCACTTTCCAAATCTTTAAGTTCAATATGAACCGATTCCACCCGACTCCACAACTCTTGATAGCGAGGATCAATCTCAACAATATGACTCAACTCCGATTTCAAGTCACGAAGCATTGACAAAATAGAGAATTGATCTCGTTCTAACAATTGAGTCGAGCGGTATAATCTTTCTTTAATTGTCTCGGCATGCGTCAATCTTTTTATTTGTTGCTCCAACTCCTCCTGTTCTCCTTCACGCAGATTGGCAGTTTCCAACTCTTGCAATAAAAAAGTGTGATAATCATGCTCCTGTGCCGCTTTTTCCTGCTCCTCAATCAATCGAGATAAAAGGGATGTAACTTGCTGATGTTGTTTATATTGCGCTTGATACTGCTCCAATAAAGCACCATTTTGTGCATAATCATCTAGGATGCGAATTCTAAAATCATGATTAGCGAGTAACAAATGTTGATGTTGTGAGTGAATATCAACCAAATGTTCTGCCAACTCTTTCAATAGTGCCAAAGATACCGGAGTATCATTGATAAAAGCTCGGGATTTTCCGGATATGCTGATTTCCCGTCTTAAAATGGTATGGTCTGCATAATCCAGTTCATTCTCCTCAAAAAAAGAGTTTAAATCCAATTTATGAATATCAAATACGCCTTCAACAATACATTTATGAGTTCTATCGTACAGTACGGAATTATCGACTCTATTCCCAAGAATCAGGGAGAGAGCACCGATCAAAATCGATTTACCCGCTCCTGTTTCTCCGGTGATAACGGTAAAACCATTATCAAAAGTCATATTAAGCGACTTAATAATGGCGTAATTTTCTATCTGTAACGAGAATAACATGACTACTTTGGACCTGATGATTGTGTAATTGCATCATATCTGGAAGCATTGGCAGGATCCAACTGTTTCATAATTGCAACCACTTGTGTTTTCTCTCCTGCTGTCCCCTCCTTAAAAATCTCAATAATCTCCAGTGCCTTAGTTTGAACTATAATTTGCATCATAAAGAGCCCTGATCTTTGCTGATTAACCTGCTGTAGAAGTCGCAAACTTTCCATAATTTCAGCTCTACCTGCATCCGGTGATTCGGACATCACATCCAGGCCCAAACGATGATATTGGTAGAAAAAATCATGGAATTTAGAATAGGAAGTATTGGTCAAGTTCTCCATCAGCCAATAGCGATTGGCTTGACCCGATTCAAAGGGTTTCCAACCCGGTTCCACTCCGGTTTGACATAAATTGACTATATTTTGTGCTTTGTCAAAGTATGGAGAACCTCCACCCATTGCAAAAGTATCAAACTCTACACCTAAAAAGAAATTCAAATAAAAGGCAATCAAAGATGTCAATTGATTTGTATTGTTATTCTCAACATACTCGAGAGGTTCGCCGTCAATATAAGTAAACTGAACATTTTTGTCCTGAAAGTTAAGCAGAGATGTTTTATAATTGGTTTTATACACAGGTCTTTGCAATTGGAGCATCACGGTGGCATTAAGTTTATCTCCCGCCTGACTCTCCAACGTGATTACAATCGCACACTCAATCCGCTCATTCATTTTCAGATTATACTGACACCATTTTCTTTCATGTACAAACTTGTACAACTCTTGTTGAAGATCTCTGTACCGTTCATAATTAGATCCTGCAATTTTTTGTGAATTGATAGAAACCTGACACTGAAAATCCTGCGCTAAAAGAGCAGTTGTGAAAGTAACAGAAAGTAAAAGTAAAACGAATCTCTTGATCATGACAGTATTATTTAGTTGATTTTTAACGAATTAACTACTGTTCGAACGATCTCTCCGGCAATCTCCCTTTTGGACAACAGTTCCGTTTCAATAATTTGATGCTCTTTTGATATCATCACTACTTTATTCGTTGGTTTGTTAAATCCTGCCTGAGGATGGTTCATAGAATTAAGAACGATCCAATCACATTTTTTATTTTGCAATTTTTTTTGTGCATTCTCAATCTCATTTTCAGTTTCCAAAGCAAAACCGACAACACACTGATCTTCCCTTTTAGTTTGCCCCAACTCCCACAAAATATCTTTTGTTTTGCGCAATAGTAATTGAAACTCTTGTTGTTCTTTTTTAATTTTCTGATCTGCCACAATAACCGGGGTATAATCTGCAACGGCGGCAGCCATGATGATCAGTTTTGCAGACTGAGACCTTGCCATCACTGCTTCGTACATCTGCTGTGCAGAGACTACATTAACCCGTTCTATTGAAAGATGCTTTACAGTCAATTGGGTCGGTCCGGTAACCAGTGTTACCTGCGCTCCCATCTCGGCCAAAACCTGAGCCAACTCAAATCCCATTAAACCGGAGGAGTGATTTCCAATAAAACGCACCGGATCAATTGATTCATAGGTTGGACCAGCCGTAACTAATGCCTGGACTCCCTGTAACAAAAGTTCTTGTTTCAGATGCTGATCCACTACTTTAAAAATCTGATCCGGCTCCTCTAATCTACCCCTTCCTTCATAGCCACAAGCTAAAAATCCACCTTGAGGCTCAATAATATGAACTCCTCTTTTTTGTAAAGTAACCAGATTATCCTGAACTGCAGGGTGTGCAAACATATTGCAATTCATGGCAGGAGCCACAAAAACAGGAGATTTCACCGCTAAAAGTAGGGTTGAAAGCGGATCATCTGCAATCCCATGAGCATATTTACCTATGATATTCGCAGATGCCGGCGCAATCACAACGGCATCCGCCCAATCGGCAATCGCGATATGATCCACATTCCTTTTAGGAGTGGGTCCAAACATTTCGTGATACAAAGAGTTTTGTGATAATGTTTCTATAGAGAGAGGAGTTACAAATTCCAAAGCATTCTTCGTAGCTACTACTCTCACTTCATATTCTGCCTGCTTAAATAAACGAATCAGGGAAAGCGCTTTGTAAGCTGCGATCCCCCCTGTAATTCCAATAACAATATGTTTTTTATTTGGCAAAGCCATAATTAGTTTTCCGGATCTTTGTAGAAAATTTTATCATTCTCAAATTCGTGAATAGCCAATATTGTTGGTTTTGGCAGATGTTCATAGAAACGAGCCAGTTCAATCTGTTCCTTGTTTTCAAACACCTCATCAATAATATCTTCGCGTTTTTCAAACTCTTTAACTCGCTCTTTAAACTCCTCATTCATATCTGAAGCGATCTGATTTGCTCTTTTTGATAGAATTGCAATGGTTTTGTAAATGTTATTGTTTTCTCTATCAAAAACCCTTAGGTCACGGGTGATCGCCAATGGGTTAATTCTTGCCTTGTGGTACTCGTTTGATTTCATCTATTTTTATTTAGAATTAATTTTATTTATTTCTGTTAATGCTTGATCATAAATTCGTTTTGCTTCTTGCAGACTCACAAAATCAGGAAATTGTGCAACTAAAGCATCATACGCTTCAGCACATTCAATAAAACGCTCTTTTTGCTTTCTTTCAACACTTTTAGATGCATACTCATAATTATTTCTTACTAACAAAAAGAGTGCTTCAGGTGCATAGGTTGAGTAAGAATACTCTTTCATAAAGTCTTGAACCATCAATTGAGCAGCCCTGTAATGCCCGGTATTGTAATACAACTTCACTGCTTCAAACTGTTTCTGGGCCAACTTATTCCGCAACTCATCCAACATGGTGTTGCAATCTTCAATGTAAGGACTGTTAGGATATTGTTTGATAAAATCCTTAATTTCATCAATAGCGTAATATGTATCCGTTTGATCTACTTCATAAGAGGGGGAGATACTGTATAGCGCCTTAACACAATTCAATGCAGCCAACTCTGTCCTTCCGGTACCCGGATATCTTCTGGTATAATCTTTGAAATGATAAGCCGCCAGGTGATAATCCTTATTCTTAAAATAGCTGTCTGCAAAAAGGAACAAGATCGAATCTCCTTGACGTGTTCCTACAGCAAGAGGATAAAGCTGCTCGAACAGTTGTACTGCAGACAAATAAGCGCCTTTTTCGTAATATCTCAATGCCCTTTGATAACTCTCATGAAATGTTTCAAATGAGACCTTATGAGATCTAAATCTTCCTCTTCTGGGTTTTTTGGTCTCCTGTTTTTTAACAGAATCCTGAGGTATCCCCAATTCATAATTGGAAATAGGAAGAACTTCCATTGAAAAATTGGAAGCTTTTAGTTCAAAACCTGCCAAACACAACATTAGCAAAGTAATGAATATCAAACACTTAACCAAAAATACCCTATTTTTAATCATCCTGCAAATATATATAATTTTTAGCATACAAAGAAGAGAAAAATCTACTCTAATTTTGGCAATTCTCTCATAAACAAGATTTTTACCATTCCTGCTTCATCACCTCTTGAATAAACAGGATAAGGTAATTTTGGTTCTAAAATCACTTCAATGGTTTCTTCATCTACCTCAACATAGCTTTTAACTGCCCAATGAGCCGCATGAATTTTTGGTGTTACAGGCATAAAATTGTAGATATCAGCCCAACTTTTAACAACCTCAGCATCATCGGTAATGGTGATTTTATCCCCTTTTCTGGTGTAAATTACAGTTTGATTCCCCTCAAATAAAAAGTAAGCAATCGCCTCCTGTTTTAATTTAATGGGTTGTGAGCGATTATAAAAAATTAAGTGTGTACTTTTTTCATAGGAGCGATCAAAGAGGATCACTTTTCTCAACTTCCCATTTTGATCAAAATACTCCCACTCTCCTATTTTTAGGTCATCTTTATAGCTACCCCTGATAGAAACCACCCCACCAACAAAATAGCTAATAGACTCTCCGAAGCGTTTTCCCATGATAAAATGTTCCACAGTACACGGATTACCATCGGTGTAAAACGTTTTTACAACCCCATTCAGTAATTCATTTTTGTAGTTAATCTCTTCTAATAAAATTCCGGTTTGAGCCGAGAAGGTCTTCCAAACTCCATTTTTCTTCCCTTTTGCGTAGGTTTCCACACTGATCAAATTCCCATTTTCACTCCAATAGTTCCACTCGCCATCTTTGAGCTGATCTAAAAATCTGCCTTCCGAAGCTTTCTGCCCATTGGTGTGAAAAATCGTTGTTTTTACTTCATGAACACCTTGTATAAAGTGGGATATACTTTTTAAACTGCCATTAGGATGGTAATATTTAAATTCTCCGATGGGGACATCATCCTTAAATCGCCCTTCGTAGAGTAAAACTCCTTTTTCATACTTTTTCCATTCACCCTGTTTTTTTCCTTGACCGTCAATTCGGTTAGGTGCTTGCGGTTGCGCCATTAGCACAACGGAAAAGAAAGCCATGACCAGAATTAAAGTTCCCTTTTTCATAAATTATGATCTTTAAATTCTTATTTTTTACTGTATTGCATATTCAATTATAGCACCACCCACCAATTGTTCACCCTCATAGAAAACAGCAGATTGCCCGGGAGTAGCCGCAGAAATAGGAACATCAAATTCGCAAAAATATTGTGTCCCTTCCTGATAAATTTGAGCCATAGCTCCTTTGTCTTTATATCTTATTCTCACCAAAGCCCGATACGAGTCCGGTAATTGGTCATATTTTTGAATATTGATATTACTCAACGCTATTTTTTTGGATAACAACTCCTCTTTTTCTCCCAAAATAACTCTGTTGTTCTCCGCATCAATATGTGTAACATAAACGGGATGCCCCACTGCTACTTGCAATCCTTTTCTTTGACCAATGGTGTAAAAAGGGTAACCTCTATGTTTCCCCAACCATTTTCCTTTGGAATCACAAATCACCCCCCCTCTTAGTTTTTCACACCGATCCTGACAATGTAGAAAAAGGAAAGAGCGATAATCACCATCCGGGATAAAGCAGATGTCATAACTCTCGCCTTGTGAAGTAGAAAACTCAATTCCCGACTCCTGAGCCATCTGTTTGACTTCATTTTTATTGTAACCTCCCAGGGGAAAGAGTGTTCTCCTCAACTGTTCTTGAGTCAATTGCCACAAAACATAAGATTGATCTTTGACCTGATCCTTGCCCTGAACAAGATAAAAACGTCCCTTTTCCTCTACCTTTTTGACATAATGCCCAGTGGCAACATACTCACAATCAAACTGATCCGCATAATGAACAAAGGTTCCCCACTTCATGGTCGGATTACATTGCACGCAAGGATTGGGCGTTCTTCCTGCCATGTACTCTGCCATAAAAGGAGTAATCACAGCATCATAAAACTGCTCCTGAATATCCGCCACATGATGTTCTATTCCCAAACGTTGAGCCAACGCTTGCGCATCAAAAATATATTGCTCATCGGAAACAATGCCCTTCTTACCAAAGTAGGTTTTCTCATAACTCCACACTTTGAGCGTCAATCCGATCACCTCATACCCCTCATTTTGGAGCAAAACAGCAGCCAGGGAGCTATCCACTCCTCCACTCATAGCCAGTAAAACCCGTTTTTTCATGCTGTTTCGTTTTTAGGGGAACCGGTCATTCGCTCTTCTACCCGTTTTTTTACCTCTTCCATCAACCACATCGGAGTGGATGTAGCACCGCAAATCCCGATAGATGTAGTGGAATCGAATGGAATTTCTTCCACTTGATCAATTTTGAAAATAAAGTGAGAGCGTGGATTGGCCGTGAGGCAAGTTTGATACAGGTAAAGTCCATTGGAACTTTTCTCTCCTGATACAAACAGAATCATATCATACGCTTTAGCAAACGTCTTGATCTGTTCCGCCCGATTGGAAACTCGTCTGCAAATGGTATCTTGATAATGAAAATCGGTTTCCCTACCCTCTTTTTTGTAAATTTCAGTTAGTTTCTCAATGATCTGAGTGTATTTTTCTAAATTTTGGGTAGTTTGTGCGTACAAATAAGCGGGTCGGGAAGTGTCAATCTGTTGCAAATCCTCGACGGAGGTAATCACAATCGCCTCATTGTCGGTTTGTCCTTGTAGTCCTACCACTTCTGCGTGACCCGGCTTGCCGAATATCAAAATCTGACTCTCTCTTTCTGCCAGATATTGCTCTTTTATTTTCTTTTGGAGATTTAACACAACCGGACAGGTTGCATCAATCAACTGAATTCGATTTTTTTTAGCAATCTCATAAGTCTCGGGAGGTTCGCCATGCGCTCGGATCAGCACGTGCGTGTCATGCAGCTCTTTCAGTTGCTCATGTCGGATCACCTTCAACCCTAATTTGGAAAGTCGCTCCACTTCCACCTCGTTGTGAACAATATCGCCAAGGCAATAGAGAAAAGGATGTGTTTGGAGCCACTTTTCAGCAGTTTGCACAGCGTCCATCACTCCAAAACAGAATCCGGAATGGGTATCGATTTCCACTTTCATTCTACCAATCTTCAGGGAAAAGGGAATCTATAAACTCGTAGCGGTTAAAGACCTGAATCTGATCTATTTTCTCTCCCACTCCAATATATTTCACAGGTACCTGGAATTGATCGGAGATTCCGATTACCACACCCCCTTTAGCTGTTCCGTCCAATTTAGTGATTGCCAGAGCCGTAACATCCGTAGCAGCCATAAACTGTCTGCACTGTTCGATTGCATTTTGACCGGTTGAACCGTCCAAAATCAGCAGAATCTCATGCGGTGCATCAGGAATCAGTTTTCCCACTACATTTTTAATCTTCGACAACTCTTTCATCAACGGCGCTTTGTTGTGCAATCTGCCGGCAGTATCAATAATCACCACATCCGCTTTTTTGGCTATGGCGGAAGCCACTGTATCATAAGCTACTGAACCGGGATCGGAACCCATCTTTTGCGTGATGATAGGTACCCCTGCGCGTTCTGCCCAAATCTCCAATTGATCTACTGCGGCAGCTCTAAAAGTATCGGCAGCACCCAGCATAACGCTGTATCCTTTATCTTTGAACTTCTTAGCCAGCTTCCCGATAGTTGTAGTTTTACCCACGCCATTCACACCGACCACCATCATTACGTAGGGCATATCAGATTCAGGAAGTTGAAAATCTTCCAACTCTTCCTGCTTATTATCCAGAAGCAGTGCCACAATCTCCTCTTTGAGGATTTTATTCAACTGATTGGCACCTAAGTATTTATCTTTTTGAACTCTGCCTTCTATTCTTTCAATGATTTTCAATGTTGTTTCCACACCCACATCAGAGGCAATCAACACCTCTTCCAGGTCATCCAGCAACTCATCATCCACTTTGGATCGTCCTACAACAGTCCGAGCCAACTTCTGAAAGAAGTTTTCCTTAGATTTTTCCAGAACTTTATTCAGTTCCTCTTTTTTATCTTTTGAAAAAAACGAAAATAATCCCATTGTAATAAAATTTGGCAAAGGTACAAATTTTTATGGAGATTTATGAGGTGAAATCCACTCACCTATCTGGCTCCAAAAATGGCACTTCCGATGCGCACCATCGTGCTTCCCTCTTCAATGGCAATCGGGTAATCGCCGCTCATTCCCATGGAGATCTCTTTAAAATTCGGATCATCCGGGAAAAATTCGGCTTTCAACTTAGTAAATATTTGGAAAAGAGATTGGAACTCCTTACGAGTCAGGGAGGTATCGTCAGTAAAGGTACCCATTCCCATAACTCCACAAAGTTGAATCTGTGTCATCTCTTTAAACTCGGGAGAGCGCAACATTTCAACTGCTTCTTCAACCGTAAATCCGGACTTGGACTCCTCCTGAGCGATATGAAACTGCAACAAACAAGGAATAATTCGCTCATTTCTGAGTGCCTGTCTTTGGATCATTTTCAGCAAATTAAAAGAGTCCACACTCTCAATCATAGTAACAAACGGAGCAATATATTTCACTTTATTGGTTTGCAATTTCCCGATAAAATGCCATTCAACATCCTGAGGCAGCTGTTCATATTTTTGCTGCATTTCCTGCGCTCTATTCTCCCCAAACTTTCTATGTCCTTCATTATAAAGAGTTTGAATCTGCTCTGCCGGTTTCGTTTTAGAGACCACAATCAGCTTCACATCAGCACCCAACTCTTTTTTAATTTGATGATATTGTTCTATGTTAACCATATGCGCGTTATAATTTAATATACAAAAATATAGAAAAATTACGAATTACGAATTACGTTTTTACAAGGTAGAAGGTAGAAGGTAGAAGGTAGATTTTTTTAGAATATAATACATTGAAAGGATTGATTATCAGGTTGATAAATTATCACCCCACTTGCTTGGATTCCGCCTTCCGACTTTCGACTTTTTTGAGATTCGTAATTTTTTCCGAAATCCTAAAATTGCCTTCTTCAGGGTTTCAAATTTCAAAATTGCAGTTCGATTCCTCCTTTAAACCACCTTCCCGGGGCTTCGATGTGAGGGTAATCGAAATATTTTTGATTCAAAAGATTTGCAATTTCGACAAAGAGTTGCACTTTTGAGAATTGATAATATCCTTTCAGATGAATCAAAAAATAGGGGGGATAAGATTGGAGTTGCGAGGATTCCGGATCCAAAAATTCTCCATTTCTTTTGTTGTAGGTCATAAGCCATTGAGCGGAAAAGTTGTAAATCACCCGATGGTGCAGTTTAAATACCAACTGATGTTTCAGATAATCTGTGAGATAGAGCGATTGCAGTGACGCATCATGATAAGTGGGATCGATGTAAGTGTAGTGCAACGAGAGAGATTGCAGGAACTTTCCCTCAGGACGGTACTGAAACGCCACGGTCACCCCTTTGATCAACACATTTCGGATATTTTGATTCCGCCACACCTCCTCATCATACCGTTTCACCCAATCGATCAATTGAAAACCGTAGCGGGAAAAGAGCACTACCTCTCCACTGAAAGGATCTTTGCGGATTTTATACGCCAATTCCCCATTAATCGCCTGTTCCGGTTTCAGGTCCGGGTTCCCCTGCTGGGTTGGTCCGTGATAATAAAGGTCTGTAAAAGTAGGCAAGCGATACGCATGATGCAACGATAAACGGATTCCTCCCCATTTCCCTACCCCATGGCGCTCCCACTGGATCCCCCCGGATGTTTTTAATCCATAATCAAAATTGCCACTCTCTACAATGCTCACAACAAAACGACTTTTACGATAACTCCATTGATGTGTCAAAGCTATCGAAAAGTGGTCTCGAACCTTCCCTTTGGTGTAAAGAATCTCATCGAAAAATAGATTTTCCACCGGATTTTGCAATGGAATTCCCAGTGTATTGCTTAAAATCGACTCCCGTTTCACATTGGTACTCACGGTTGTGACCCCAATTTTAGAGGGAATCAGCATTTGGTAATGCAGGTTTAAACTGTTGGTTTGGTGATGATTATCCTGAAGATACCATGCCGGCGGATCGCTTCTGAACAACTTAAACAGGTCGGTGTGATAACGATGAGAAATGGAGAGTCGATTTTTCCACCATTTGCTGTTTTTCTCATATCGAATGGTGGTAATCAACGCTCTTGTTTCCTCATACTGATCTTTAAATTTCGGAGAATAGAAGCTGTTGGCGCCAAAATCCTTTCCATTGAAACCAACAAAAGCATGGATATTCCCAAATCGTTCCGATTGATATCCTCCCATTAGAAAGAGATTTCCAATCGAAAAATCGGTATTATGGATATAACCCGAACTACGGGAATAGGTTGTTCCACCGCTCAGATAAAAATTTTCCCGACGATACCTCGTAGAGAGAGATCCATCGAAATAGCCAAAATCTCCCCCTGCCAACTTTATTTTGGTTTGGGCAGGCGCAGAAAAATCGCGATAAACGATGTTGATGGCGCCCACAAAGGCGACTTGTCCGGCACTCCAGGTATCTGCCCCACTCAATAACTCAATCCGGTCAATTTCCGACATTACAATCGGGATATTGAGGTGATGGTGTCCTGTTTGCGGATCACTAATTAAAACTCCATTCAGGAAAATCAGCATTTGATCGGGGGTGCTACCTCTGTAGTTGATATCTGCTTGTACTCCTTCACTTCCTCTCACCTTGATATCAACTCCCTGGACGAACTGCAATAAGTCTTGCAGATTGCGTATCCCCGCTCGCTCTATCTCGGTTGAAGTGAAGAGCACTACCGGCTCCAATAATGGATTGACCAGCCCCACCGCCTGCTCCTGAATCTCGACCTCTGCAATCTGTTTGACAGAATCATCTTCCAAGATCATAGGAGCTCCCTGTTGTCCAAACCCATCCTGTGTGCCAATACCCATCATTCCGGTAGCTAATACAGCAATAACCACTACTCTACCTAACGTAGAAAAAATAGCATACCCCTTACGTGACCATCTTCTAAAGTGTAAAACTTGATTCTTCTTCTCTTTTTGTAAGTGTAATTTAAACATAGCAACTATTTTTTAATGATTATTCCTCTTCAAATTGTTTATGCTTTGAGTACTCACGCCACTTATTCAACACCGCTTCCAAATCGGAAGGCATTTCCGAATCAAAAAACAGATACTCCCCCGTATTGGGATGGATAAATCCCAACTGTTTGGCATGCAGCGCCTGACGTGGAATAAGTTCAAAACAATTGTTAATATATTGCTTATATTTTGTAAAAGTAGTTCCTTTTAAGATTTGATCGCCCCCATATTTGGCATCATTAAAGAGTGGATGACCGATCGATTTCATGTGGATTCTAATCTGATGTGTTCTTCCGGTTTCCAATCTGCACTCCACGAGAGTAACATAACCGAACCGTTCCACCACTTTCCAATGGGTAATCGCATGTCTTCCATCTTCTCCATCCGGGAAGGTGGTCATTACGAGTCTGTCTTTGGGATTTCTTCCAATATGCGCATTGACGGTTCCCTCCTCTTCGGGCAGATCTCCCCAAACCAAAGCATAATATTTTCTATCCACTGTATGATTAAAAAACTGTTTTGCCAGATGAATTTGTGCCCACTCATTTTTGGCAACCAGCAACAATCCTGAAGTATCTTTATCGATACGATGCACCAAATAGGGTTTCATATCCTCTCCGGTTGGATCTTTTTGACCCAAAAAGCGAAATGTGAGTGCATTAACCAGCGTTCCGGTGTAGTTTCCATAACCCGGATGCACAACCAAACCGGGAGGTTTATTGATAATGATCAGATCCTGATCCTCATACACCACATCAACGGGTATATCTTCCGGGATAATCTCAATTTCGCGCGGTGGGGATGCCATCAGCACGGAGATCACATCCAGCGGTTTAACACGATAGCTTGGCTTTTGAGGTTTTTGATTCACCAGAATCGCATCTGCTTTGGCCGCATTCTGGATCTTATTTCGGGATGTATTGGGGATTAAGCCCATCAAATACTTATCGATGCGCATCAAACTTTGTCCTTTATCCACGACAAAATTGAAATGCTCATACAATTCTTCTCTTTCTTCGATCTCCGTTCTCTCGTCCGATAGCTCTTCCTTCATGGTATGAATATCCTTCCCCCCCTTTTTTTCTTTTTTAATAAATACCCTCTTTAATAATATTGTGCAAATGAATGACCCCAATGTATTGATTTTGCTGATCCACAACGAACAAACTGGTGATACTATTCTGTTTCATCAATTCCAGCGCCTCCGCGGCGAGAATATTTTCGTGAATTGTTTTGGGATTGGGCGACATCACCTGCTCGGCAGTCAATGTGTCATAGTGAGGGTAACGTTCCAACATCCGTCTTAAATCCCCATCCGTAATACAGCCAATCAGCTTTCCTTCTTTCAGAACTGCCGTAATGCCCAACATCTTACTGGAGATCTCAAAAATCACCTCTTTCATTAATGCATTGTGCTGAACTACAGGCACTTGATTAAACTGGTAGAGCTCTTTCACAGTAGTGTAAAGTCGTTTACCCAAAATCCCTCCGGGATGATATTTAGCAAAATCCTCTGCCGTAAAGCCTCTCATTTCGATCAAACAGGCTGCCAGCGCATCTCCGATAGCCATTTGAGCGGTAGAACTGCTGGTGGGCGCCAAATTATTGGGACACGCCTCTTTTTCCACCGCACAATTGATGAAATAATCGGCCTCACGAGCCAAAAAGGAATTGGGATTACCGACAATAGCGATAATTTTGTTTCCGCTTCTCTTTAGGAAGGGCATCAACACTGAAATTTCGGGAGTATTCCCACTTTTAGAGAGACAAATCACCACATCATCCGGCTGAATAATACCTAAATCGCCATGAATTGCCTCAGCAGCGTGCATAAAGATCGCGGGTGTGCCGGTAGAATTAAAGGTTGCCACCATCTTTTGAGCAATAATGGCACTTTTCCCGATTCCGGTTACCACAATTCGACCTTTGGCGTGAAAAATTAGTTCCAAACTTTGAACAAACTGCTCATCTATCAACTCTTTGAGTCTCAAAATGGCATCTGCCTCATTCTGAAGAACTTGTTTTGCTTTTTCTATCATCAGTTTTTTCCATTTTATGTTTGATCATCGACACCATCTGATCATATTTGTTATGAAAAGGGGTATCTTTAAAATAGAGATCGAAATCAGTTTTACTCATCGTTTCAAACTCTCTATTTCCAAGTTGCAAAAATAGGGAAGAATTTTGAACTGACAACTCATTAATCTTAATTTTCTTATTATGCGGGCATACATCCTGACAGACATCGCAGCCAAAAAGCCACTCATGTTCACTAATTAATGCGTAATCCGGCGTTTTGTTAGACAAGGTTTGGTATGACAAACAGCGCTCTGCATCAACATAATAGGGCGCCACGATGGCTTGAGTCGGACAGTGGTCGATACAACGGGTACAGGTTCCACATTGATTTTGTTCTACCGGTGTATCGTATTGATCTACCTTTTTATTGATTAATATGACTCCTATGTTAAAAAAGGAACCAAGGGGGGTGACCAGGAGTCCGTTTTTACCCAAGAAGCCGCATCCAGCCGCTACTGCCCAGCTCTTCTCCGAAATCGGGAATCGATCTACAACACAACGATACTGCAACTCGGAATAGGATTGTAACAACCGCTGCATTCCTTTTTTCATCTGCTCTTCGAGCAGCCGATGATAATCCCGGACAAAGCCATACTTGGAGATTTTGTAGTTACTCTTTTGTGCCAATCCGGTATAATAATTGAACAGCAACACAATCACAGATTGGCAATTTCCCAGCAAAGCAGCAGGATCAAACCGCTTCTCGATATTTCTTGCCAAATATCCCATTCGGGCGTGATATCCTGCTGCTATCGAGACTTCAAACCGGTGTTGTTGCTGTGATAAAACCTGATAGGGAGCAATACCACAATATTCGAATCCTACATCTAAAAAGGCTTGCTTGACATCACGCGCTACAATCAATTCCATAGCTTAGGGTTTGGGTTGAAAAATCAGCGGTGTAAAAGAGGAAGGGATTTTATTAGAGGTGGGTCCCGGAGTATTAAACCTCACATTCTTTAACTTGAGATCCAATTCCAGCTCTTCCGTTTGAAAAGTTAGATTTTCAAAAAAAGAGAAACCGGAAGGATCGGTTGTATAGGTATTGTACTGTAGAGCAATTTTTCTATTATCGGCATTGAATAGTATATCATTGGCGATTAAATTCAATGCCTGATCGAGTATCATCTTTTGCGCTATCGGTCTCCCTCGATCCAGTGATCTTCTATTTTGATTCTCTAAAACCAAGAGAGTATCCTGTGTAGAGATTGCAAAAAGAGTATCGTACCCCGGCCAATCTTTTCCATTAAAAACAGCTTGAAGTGTGTGAAAGTCCAGCGGTAATTTGAGCAACTTTTCGATCAAAAGAAAGCCCCCCCGATAGTATGTTTTATTCAATTTATTCACATAAACCAGTTCCTGCGGGGTAATCGTCACTCTCACTATTTCAATCCCTGACAAATTCAGGTTTACGTAAATAATACTATCAATCCGATTAACAAAAAAGATACTGATAGTCCCCTCATTACCTTCAAAAGTGTACTCTGCTTTGCCTCTGTAACTAATCCAATCATAGGGATAAGTGTACAGACTAGTCATATTGGAATAGGCAACCTGATTTCCAATAGTTTTAGAATCTTGCAGAGAGTCCAATTCAACTTGAACGGTATCAGTGGGCAAATATGATGAATCTACCGTTCGTTTGAGTGGTGAACAACCCCAAAAAACAATCATCACTACCGTTGTAGTGATGATCAAATTTAAGCCATTTCTCTTTTGAAGAGACAGGAATATCGTCATAATTACCTAATCAAAGTCACGGTACCCTCATATTTTTTAGGATTGCCTTCCATATCGTGGGTAATAATCACATAAACATAAATCCCAGCCGGTGCCAGTGAACCATCCTGATTGCGTCCATCCCAGTAATCAAACGGAGTTACTGATCTAAAAACCAGATTTCCCATACGATTATAGATCATCATTTCAAACCTATCAGGATCTAATCCCTCCCCACTTGTATAAAAATAATCATTGATACCATCCCCATTGGGAGTAAACGTATTTGGAGCATAGAAGAAATAAGGCACTTCAACAATCACAAACTTATGAATTGAGTCAGCACATCCTTCCTCACTTGTTGTAGTAAGTACTACCTTGTAGGTACCTGAGCGAGTATAGCCGTGACTGGGTTCAAATTCAGTAGAAATATTCTCTGCCGGGATACAATGGGGATCTCCAAAGCGCCACAAATAATCCGTTGCGCCTTGTGAAAGGTTGACAAACTCAACCAGACCCACTCCATCCTCAACATACACATGAGCAGGTGAAGGGAAGAATTGAGGTTCAGGTGTTGGCGAAACATGAACTGTAATCGTATCTTTGGTAATACAGCCAATATCGGTTGATACAGCAACGGAATATTGTGTCGTTTGATTGGGTGACACTGTTATAGAAGGAGTTGTTGCACCGGTACTCCATGTACAAGAACCTTCTGCTTCAGTCATAGTCAATGTAGTACGTTCTCCGGCACAAATACTCGTATCTCCGACAATAACCGGCATAAGCAATTCGGGAACTGCAATTGAAATCGAATCTGTATTTTCACAATTATTGGTGTATGTTATACGGACAGAATAAGCGGTTGTTGTTATAGGGGCAACCTCAATAGTTTGCGCATCCCCTATCAGAGTTGTACCTTCGTACCACTCAAAAGAGGCCAACTGATCTTCATAAGCGGCATCAGCGGTATGCACGGTTAATTCGACAGGTTCTCCCGGACAAATTTCGGAAGCAGTTGATGTAGTATTCAATTCAGGTTTATTCACAATAATACGAATAGTATCGTACAATTGATACGTAATACCCGCTGCTGTTTCAAACTCTAACTCTGCAATATATTTGGTTGTTTCAGTAGGATAAACTGCTACAATACGTTTATCCAGATTATGATTTGGAATCTCATTTTCCGGAGTTACCTCATTTTTATACCAGGTTATAGTATACTCAGTAGGTGATATAGGAATAAAGCGCCACGCTTCCTCGTGGGCTACCCAAGGACCGGTATTTCTTCCCGGAGGTACCACAGCCTGATTCCCCGTTGAGTTTAAAATACCAAGCAATCCTGATCCGCTATTCCAGGATTGACATACTGTTCTGTCTTTAACATAAATATCTATAATATTGCTTCCTTCGTACAATACCATCTGATAAGTTGACAAATTATCAGAGGTACAAGAAAATTGAGGTAAGCGATAGGAGGAGAGAACATACGTTCTACAAGGATACTCTCCCTGATTTCCATAGTGGTAACCACTATTGGCAGGTGGAGAACCGGCACCGGGATAAGTATCTTGCATTACCCCAAAAATACAGTTTTTAAAATTGTAAGAACTGGAAATAAAATTGTAATTAGGATCATTGGTATTAGGTATTGTCTGATTAAACGACCATGCAGCATAACCGGCAGAAAGATTATTGAAAGAGATCGCTCCATTGGTTGAAGGTACACATTGAGTGTAGTCATTACCATAAAAAGTAAATTTAAAATCCACAGGCGCATTATTAGGATTGGGGGTCAACGGTTTTGGTCCCAACCAAGCGTCATCGGTAGAAGTGGGTACCGGAGTTAGTCCCTCTCCAAACCATGGAAATGGAGGATCATAAGGAATCGACTGAAGCATATAATCATTAGTTAAATGACCGGGAGCTTTACCTCTAGCCCGAAGCATAATCATCGGATTATTACAATCAAAGGTAAGCGTATCCCGACCTTCAAAAGGTTGACCTGCTACATAAAGCCCTATTTCCACACCCGGACAGGCAGATTCTCCCGGTTCCTGGGTATATATCTCGGGAACGCATGTGATATTAAACTCAAAACCTTGACCGGTAGCTCCTGAAGAGGTAAACTTAAATGACATCGATTGCCCGCTTGATACCAAAATTGTCGGAGGAGCAAAACCTTGTTTAAAGTAGCCTATGCGTCTTGCATTTCCGGCATCAAAAACCAAATCTCCATCGTATATCTCCAACACATTATTGCCGGAGCCTAAATTAAAAGTAACCTTTTCGGCTTTGATATGACTCCCCAGATTGGAAGTTAGCATTATAGTATAGTTTTCACCACTGGAAAAGTTACCTGTCGGACCACCTGAATCATATAATTTCATATTACAACCCTCAGCGAAAGTCATGTGAGTAGCCGCCTCCATTCTATACACCTTTGGTTGTGAAAAATAGGCTGCAAAGCGAGCATGCCACCCCATATTTAAGCCGTTCAAATCCGGGATACCATCCGAATAGAATACAAATGTAATTTTGGTTCCTGTTGATGTTACTACTCCCGGACTATTTACAGAGTTATAAGCCCCAATCAAGGGAGCAGTAGCATCATCCCCATCATAAATAAAGAGTGTGTCACCTAAACCCAATGCAAAATCAATAAACTGAAACTGCAACTGACTGGTCACCCAACCTGCTCCAAAATTATGGGTTGTACCTGACTCAAAAGTTAGGGTTATTGCTCCTTCTACATTCGCAGGATAATCGGCATTAGGACCACCCTCATCATAAAAATTCCCCGTTTCACTTTGTAAAGATTCTACACCGTGATACATGTTTATATTCTGAGCGTACAGGTTCCCCAATGAGAAAATGAGTAATACAAAAAATAGCTTTAATAAAATGGCTCGATTGTTCATATCAATTTTTATATTTCCTAAATTAAATTAAATAGATTCATTTGTCTATATAACAAGATGCAAATATATATAAAAAGTTGCCTCTAAACCAAATTTATTCTTACTTTTGCGAAAAAAATATAAAAAATGGCAAAAAAAGTATTGATAGCAACCGGTGGGGGCGACTGTCCCGGTTTGAATGCAGTAATCAGAGCCATCGTTAAAACCGCAGAACATCATGGCGGATGGGAAGTTTACGGCTCCATCGAATCTTTCAATGGGTTGCTGCAAGATAAAATAGAAATTGTTCGTCTCACTGATCATGATATTGCAGGAATTCATGTCAATGGGGGTACTGTTTTGGGAACAACAAATAAAGGGGGGCCATTTCATTTTCCGGTACGTACAAAAGATGGAACCTGGATTACAGAAGATCGCTCTCAACTCATGAAAAAAAGATTAGAGGAGTTAGGTATAGATGCTATCATCAATATTGGCGGTGACGGTTCTCAACGAATCTCATTGCAGTTGGCTGATATGGGAATCAACGTTGTAGGGGTACCAAAAACGATTGACAATGACCTTTCTTGTACCGATTTTACATTTGGGTTTCAAACTGCAGTCCAGATAGCTACAGAAGCAGTTGACAAGTTAGTTACCACTGCTGCCAGTCACAGCCGGGTTTTTATTTTGGAAGTGATGGGACGGGATGCGGGTTGGATAGCTTTACACAGCGCTATTGCCGGTGGTGCAGAGGTTTGCATTATTCCTGAAATTCCTTATGACGTAGCAGAAATTGCAAAAAAGATTGAATCCCGCTACAACCACGGAAGAGGCTTTTGCAATATTGTGATTGCTGAAGGTGCTAAAGGTTTGGATGGAAAATTGACGGGAGTTGATCCGACAGAGCTAGGTAATCCTCATTTTAAATTAGGAGGAGTGGGTGAAAAATTGAAACAAGAGTTGCTTGAGTATGGTGTGGAGCATGATATCCGGGTTACCGTTTTGGGACACCTTCAAAGAGGAGGAATCCCCACTGCTTACGATCGTGTTTTAGCCACTGCTTTTGGGGCTAAAGCCTTTGAATTGGTGAACAATGGAATTTTTAGGAGTATGGTGGTATACAATCATCCCAATATTGAGCATATTGCATTGGACGAAGTGGTAAACCACCCTCACCTGGTTGATCCTGAGCATTCAGATTTAGTTAGAACGGCAAGGGAGATTGGAATCAGCTTTGGAAGTCGATAAAATTTCGGATTTCGGATTTCGGATTTTTCCAATTACGAATTACGATTTTATTTTTTCATTTTGAAATAAAAAAATTTGGGGGGCAGAATGAGGGTCGTTCATTTGTTATTTTATTTCCCCACTCTGGCAAAGGGCAGGGACAAGCCCTGCCCCTACAATCCGTTCAATTCAAATTTGCCATCTTGTAATTCCATTAATATCAAACATTTGATGTAAATTTTCAATCTATCGCATAATAACATCATGGGGGCTGTCTCAAAAGTAAAAACAGCCTCTTTTTTTTATGTTTTTTCTTTGTTTTTTTTGCTATTTTTTACCTCTATCTCATTGATTTTTAGTATCTTTGCATAAAATTAAAGGGATATGGCAAAAGCAGTATTTAAAGATTACCCTCAAGGACAAGTTCTTCTTTTTCCTCCAAGTTTAGACGAAAAACTTCC
>JAKPTX010000145.1 GCA_029570835.1 Bacteroidota bacterium | reverse complement strand
AACATCCTGGGAAATTGAGTATAAGACAACAGCAGCCACTACCTGGACAACTCAAGTAGTATCTGCTCCAACTTATACCATGACCGGTTTACAACCTTCTACCGCTTATGAAGTTAAGGTTAAATCGTTGTGCGGTACCGGAGTAGAAAGTGACTACACGACTGTTGTTTCATTTACTACTGCCGCACCTCCATGTGTTGCTCCAACAAATTTGACGATTTCCAATATTAGTATAACCGGAGCAACCGCAACCTGGACAGCCGGCGGTTCTGAAACCTCCTGGCAAATTGAGTATAAGACAACAACAGCTACTAACTGGACCACTCAAACTGTAACTGCTCCAACCTATACCATAACCGGTTTGCAACCTTCTACTAATTATCAAGTACGGGTGAAATCGTTGTGTAGTAGCGGAGTAGAAAGTGGTTACACTACCGTTGTTTCCTTTACAACTTTGACTCCTTGTATTACTCCAACTAACTTGGCGATTTCTAATATTACTACAACCGAAGCTACAGCAACCTGGATAGCCGGTGGTTCTGAAACTTCCTGGCAAATTGAGTATAAGACAACAGCAGCCACTACCTGGACAACTCAAGTCGTAACTGCTCCAACTTATACCATGACCGGTTTACAACCTTCTACTGCTTACGAAGTTAAGGTTAAATCGTTGTGCGGTACCGGAGTTGAAAGTGGCTACACTACCGTTGTTTCCTTTACAACTTTGACTCCTTGTATTACTCCAACTAACTTGGCGATTTCCAATATCAGTTCAACCGAAGCTACAGCAATCTGGACAGCCGGCGGTTCTGAAACTTCCTGGCAAATTGAGTATAAGACAGCGGTAGCTACTACCTGGACAACTCAAGTAGTATCTGCTCCAACTTATACCATGACCGGATTACAACCATATACTAGCTACGATGTACGTGTGAAATCGTTGTGTGGAACTACTGCTGAAAGTGGCTACACTGCCGTTGTTTCATTTACTACTTTAGCACCTCCATGTGTTGCTCCAACTAATTTGGCGATTTCTAATATTTCTACAACCGAAGCAACAGCAACCTGGACTGCCGGTGGTTCTGAAACTTCCTGGGAAATTGAGTATAAGACAACAGCAGCCACTACCTGGACAACTCAAGTCGTAACTGCTCCAACCTATACCATAACCGGTTTGCAACCTTCTACTA
This sequence comes from Bacteroidota bacterium, assembly GCA_029570835.1. Lineage (GTDB taxonomy): Bacteria > Bacteroidota > Bacteroidia > Bacteroidales > WCHB1-69 > UBA5429. Next base: position 3,104 of record JAKPTX010000145.1, on the reverse strand, counting down.
ATTATCAAGTACGGGTGAAATCGTTATGTGGTAGTGGAGTAGAAAGTGATTATACTGAGCCTGTAACCTTTACAACCGATGCTATTCCTACATACACTATTACGGCTACAGCAGGTTCTAACGGAACCATTACTCCATCCGGTACAGTTACGGTGAATGAGGGTGCATCTCAAACCTTTATCTTTACTCCAGATGAAGGCTATCAAATCAGTACTGTGATAGTAGATAATCAACCAATAGAACCTATTCCAACATCCTATACCTTTGAGAATGTTCAGGCAAATCATACTATTCATGTTGATTTTACGGTAGGTATTGATGAGAATGAATTGTCAAGATATGTGACACTTTATCCTAATCCAACTCAATCCTATATTGACTTGAAATTAGATAAGGATTATTTAATAGCAACAGAGTGTCGTATTTACGATATGTACGGTAAGTTAATGCGTATTTTACCTATTGAGGAAGAGATCACAACTATTGATGTGAGTGATTTTGCAGTTGGTGTTTATTTTGTACGCTTAACTACAGAACAAGGTCAGATATCCAAACGCTTTGTTAAACAATAAGGTTTTAACCTGATATATAATGAATTTAAAGGGCTGTCTCATAGCGAGATGGCCCTTTTTTGAAAGTAGAAGGAGTAATTGATCACACATTCTCCAAAGCGTCCAAGATTCCAGAGTGGGGTAGTGGAATTACTAAAAAGGAAAATCTATGCTGCCCCCCATTTATTTAAAATACCAAATAAGAAATCAGAAAAAAGAAGTAAGAGATTGCTGTAAAGACGCAATGCTTTGCGTCTCTAATATAAAACGTCATTCCGAAATCCGAAATCCTTCTTTCCCTACACAAGATTAAGGTACCATTGTGCAATGGAAAAATAGATGATAATTCCACAAATGTCTGCAAGTGAGGTAATTAACGGTGCGCTTGCTGTCGCGGGGTCTAATTTCAATTTGGTGAAGATAAAAGGAAGTAACATCCCGATCAAACTACCTATGACGACAGTCAGCACCATACTGAGGGAGACTACCAATATCACTTCGGGTGCCCGAATACTTGCAATTAAGGCAACCCCAACAGCCATAGTAACTCCGAGTAGCAATGAAACTAAAATCTCTTTACCCATCAGTTTACTCCAGTCTTTCAGTTCAACATCACCCATAGCGATAGAGCGAATCATCAGTGTGGCCGATTGCGAGCCGGCATTTCCACCGCTGGCAATCAACAAGGGTAAGAAAAATACCAATGAAACAGTACTTTCAATAATATTGCCATATCCTGCCAGAGCAGCACCGGAAAAAACATTCATGAATACCAAGGTAATCAGCCATAAAATACGATTCTTATACAGATTTACAATACTCTCTTTGAGTGGCGATATGATGGCAGATTGAATAGATCCGAACTTGTGGAAGTCTTCCGTGCTTTCTTCTTCCAGAACGTCCATCATGTCGTCGAAAGTTACAATCCCCAATAAGACACCCTCATGATTGGTTACCGGTAATGCGACACGGTCGTAGTCTTGAAACACTTGAAGCGCTTGTTCCTGGTCATCCAGTACATTTAATGAAACAAAACGACCATCCATTAAATCCTCTATTTTCTGGTCTGGAGAAGCTAAAATCAACTCTTTAATCCGAATATCATCCAGCAACTTCCAGTCGGAATCTACGATATAAATCACATTTAATGTTTCAGAATCACGTCCATATTTGCGAATATGACTGAATGCTTCCGCAACCGTATAATGAGGTTTGATGGCAACATATTCCGGCGTCATCAAACGTCCGATACTATCTTCAGGATAACCCAAAAGGCGAACGGAGATGGCTCTTTCTTCAGGAGACAGGTGTTGTAACAGTTGTTGGGTTAATGTTCCGGGTAACTCCTCAAAAAAGGCAGTACGGTCGTCAGGCTCGATATCGTTCAATAGATTGGAGATGTAATGCACATTCTGAGCAAATCCTTCAATGATACCTTGTTGTTTCTCGTGAGATAATTCCTGGAAAACCAGCTTTGCTTGCTGGCGCGAAAGCAAACGAAACAGAATCAAATCCTCTTCATCCGTTATCTCTTCAATTAAGTCGGCAATCTGGATCGTATCATATTCCGAAAGAGCCTGCTTTAATCGTTTCCATTCTTTGTTTTTATATAACTCAAGAATTTCTGTAGTGAACTCCGCCATAATATACCTCCTTCTGTTAGGGTTTCATAAAAAACCTACAAAGATATAAAAAAAAGAGAATATATTTTTAACTAATTTTAATCTTTTTTAATCTTTTTTGATGGGAATCACATTTTTTATGAGAAGAGAGAGGGTAGGAGCCGGGAGAATAGGATCTCCATCCCTCCAAAAACAAAAAGACCCAAGAAAAAAATCTCAGGTCTTCTGTGGTGCTGGACAGAATTGAACTGCCGACACACGGATTTTCAGTCCGTTGCTCTACCGACTGAGCTACAGCACCGCTCATCAATTGAGACCGCAAAAGTACAATTTTTTTTTGAATTGATGACTTTTTTGAGTTAAAAAAATAAATTTATTCTAATCAATTTAAAATCAATGATATATGATGCGTAAAATATTCAATTGATGAGAAGATTCTGAACCGAAGCAATAATATTTTTGAATTTATTGGAGTAAAATAAGTAATAATCCGATTATTTTAATTTTATTTTTTATTATGAAATTAAAAAAATTAGGGGGCAGGATTTGAGGTGTCTCTTTTGTTATTTTAACTCCCCTCCTCTGGAAGAAGGAGGGGTGCCCGAAGGGCGGGGTGGTTTCTGGAATATTATACTATTTGTAAAAATTTTTCGGATTTCGGTTTTGATTTTTTTGTTATGAATATGTGATGCGCATATGGTCGTAGAGACGCAATGCATTGCGTCTCTACAGCAGCGTTCAATTTTAATTTAAACCCCGTAATTCGTAATTGGATTTAAATCCGAAATCTGAAATCAAAAATGGTATTGCAGAGTCAATGAGATGTAATCGTTAAATTGCAGCTTGACTCTTTCGTTAAATACCCAAGTTGGAACACGAACAGGATAGATAGAGGAACTCCAACGGAAAGAGAGCCCCCAATGATCTTCTA
>JAKPTX010000129.1 GCA_029570835.1 Bacteroidota bacterium | reverse complement strand
GTCAGGGAGGAAACTCTTTACCTGCCACTTGTAGTGTGTTGCCAGATTCTGAGTTGCAATGTGTTTGAACTGCTCTTCATCAGCAATAACAAATTTATCCTTGTAATACAACAGTTTCTTGCCCTGCTCATCAGCAATCTTTTGTGCAGCTTCAATACTCATGTGACTTGAAATAAAGCCATCGTCACCTTGGTAAATTCGTACCAAAACAGGAAGGGTATTTGGTATGCCTTCAATATACCCATTGTTCAAATATCCATTTACAACAGATGATATATCGGTTTCAATCCATTTCAGTGCTTTACCCTTCTGCATCTGTATTAGTTCGGGTTTTATGCCAAGTTTGGTTAATGCATCCTTGTCAGTTGCGATTGCATCTACCATATCTGCTGACAGGCTTTTGGATACTGTCCCGGCATATCGAACAACTGTGCATTCATCATGAAGATATTCAGGATTTATTCTATAACCCATTACACGAGAGGAAGTGCCGAACTCATCAACATAAATAACCCAATCTTTTTGAATCAACTGCGCCTTTACAAGTTTGTCAATGTATAGTGAGTAATGTGACCCAATCGTGGTACGCCAATATTCAAGAGATAACGGTGAGTAATGAAGATATGACGCATCATCAGACATTTGATGTTTATAAATCAATCCAACAACTAACAGAAAGTTATCATGTGTTCTATAATCCCTTTCAGAGGATGTTAAATCTCCTATAACCTTAACAATCCTTTTAGGCAGATATTCAGAATAAAAATTTAATTTACTCATAAGCCAACAACAATCAATAAGATAAGATGTCCATGTTTATATCCAAAACTCATGATTTCCGTGACCGAGTCTCGCCACATATTATTATTATTCAATATTATACAGAAAAATGATTTGGTTGAATACAAAGATATCAATTTTAAGTTTTGGTCATCTGAGTAATCAAGAATTGGTCAAAGGACTCAGAAACGTTATTATTAAAGAATATTTATTTATAAAACTGAATATGTGTACTTTAAAACATATTATATAAAGTTATACATTATATATGATATCTATTAACCTGAAATGTAATTTATAAACGTTTCGACAAATGGATAATCCTTTTCAAGATTCGCCCACCGATTGTTTTTCGTTGTAGGAGTGTCGGCTTATCATCCATAATCCAATTCAGTACTACATCCTTCATTAGTTCTTGTTCAGAATACAAATAACTCTTAATTAATTCCGGTGTACTTTCCTTTGATAACTCTTCTTCTGTAACAATTTGCAGGAATGCCTTTTCCTGTTCTGCCGTCCAGAAATTTTCATATTCCTACGAGATGTCATCCGTGTCCAAAATGAATGAAGGTTGCTATCTGAATTAATTATTTTCAACTGATGGACTTTTCAGCAATAATTTCTCAAAATCAATTACTAAATTTGACATACTTGTCTAATCAACAAAGTCAAAATGAAAAGTATGACATTTGGAAGTTACCTGAAGCAGATTCGGGAACAGAAGAAGATACCTCAGCGTAAGGTTGCCCATCGTTTGGACATTGATACAAGCACCCTTTCAAAGATGGAACTCGGAGAAAGGCAAATAAACGTATCAATGATTGAAGGACTGGCAGATGCTCTTGGACTTGACTTCAAGGAACTACAAATCAAGTTTATATCCGAAAAAATCCTTCATGATTTTAACAGCCAACCATATTTCAAAGACGCACTTCAAGCGACATTAAAACAATTAAAAGCATAGCATGGTAGAGAAAGGACAAATCGTCAAGAACCTTATACCTACTGAACCAGTTACACTTAACAAGGTTCAGAAACTTGGTTCGATGGTTTCGCTCTCGTTTACCGGGGTGAATACTAATAGGGCAAACACCAAAGTAATTTCGCTGGTCGATTACGAGAACCTTGAAGTTCTTACTGAAGAGGGTTCATTTAATTTCAAAGGCGACCCGGTAAAATTTGCCCTCTTTGCTGAAGCTGAAAGAATTAATTCTGCATACCAGTTTGACCCTTTATTCGCAGTTAATTGCAGTATTGTTGACCCGTTACCACATCAAGTCGAAGCAGTTTATAAGTACCTGTTACCATTGCCAAAAATCAGATTTCTGCTTGCTGATGATACAGGTGCTGGAAAGACAATCATGACTGGACTGGTCATAAAAGAATTGATGATGAGGGGACTGCTTGGCAGGATACTAATCATCACACCCGGTGGTCTGACGAAACAGTGGCAGGAAGACGAAATGCTCTCGAAATTTAATCTCCAATTCACTCTTGCCAACAGGGGTATGTTCTCCTCAGACCCAAATATCTTTCATAATACAGACCGCATCGTTACATCTATCGATTTCATTTCCAGAGAAGATGTTTTGAACGTGGCTCTGAACTCACACTGGGATTTGATAGTGTTTGATGAAGCACACCGATTATCAGCTTACGATTACGGAACTAAAGTGTATAAATCAAAGCGATATCTGGCAGCACAATCCCTTTCACATCAATGTGAACATCTTTTGTTACTCACAGCTACACCACATCGAGGGAGAACTGACACATTCAAAAAACTCCTTCAACTTCTTGATGAAGACATCTTTGCAACAGAAGAAGTGGCAACAACAAGGATTAAGGAACTTGAAAAGAATGGCAATAATAAATTCTTCATCAGGCGGCTGAAGGAAGACATGAAAGACTGGCAGGGTAACCCTTTATACAAAGACAGATATACCCGAACAGTTGCTTACAATCTGACGCCAGAAGAAAAGGGATTATACGATGCTGTTACTACCTATCTGACGAAGAAAAAGGAAGAAGCAAGCGAATCCAAAAACATTCATGTGTCGTTGGCATTGGCGGTAATGCAAAGAAGGCTGGTCAGTTCAATATATGCCATAAAGAACACGCTTTACAGAAGATGGAATGCTCTTCAGGGAATTGTTGATGAACTCAACAAGAATCCAAATCTCTGGTCACAACGTTACAAGCTGGAAGGATTTGACATTGACGGGATTGAAGATTACGATGAATTGAATGATGAAGAAAGAGATGCCCTTGAGAACATCCTTTCTGACCCGAAGAAATTCAGGTTGTTTACAACAGCTACAAGTGTACAGGAAATTTATGAAGAAGCGAAAGAGGTAAAACAACTGTTTGATATGGCTGATAACCTTTACAAAAGGAATCAGGAAGAACAGAAATTTAAGGAACTTCAAAAGCTATTGATATCGCAAAAAGTAATTGATGGAGAAAAACTGGTCATTTTCACCGAGCACAAAGACACATTAATTTATCTCGAAGAAAGGCTTTCAAAAAGCGGTGGATACAAAGTTGTGACCATTCATGGTGGTAAAGCAGTTGATGAAAGAAGAGAAGCACAATGGAAATTTGCCACACCAGATGCACAAATACTCATAGCAACAGATGCAGCAGGAGAAGGTATTAATCTCCAATTCTGTCGGTTACTTATCAACTGGGACATCCCTTGGAATCCCAACAGGCTTGAACAGCGCATGGGAAGAATTCATAGGTTTGGTCAGAAGGAAGATGTGCTGGTTTTCAACGTTGTTGCAAGTAATACCAGAGAGGGCAGGGTACTTGAAACACTACTCACCAAACTTGATGTCATCCGAAACAGTATGGGCGATGACAGGGTATATGATGTTATTCAGGATGTCTTATCGGAAGTCAGTCTGGATGAGGTCATGAACTCAATATTTTCTGGTAAGCAAAGCAAATTGGATGAATTTCTTTCGCAAGATGATGAGCAACTAAAGGCACAATTCAAGGAAAAAATCACAGAGCAAAAAGAGAAACTGGCTCATAGTACAATTGATTTCAAGGATGCAAGAATACTGAAAGAACATTCAGATGAAAAACGTCTACAGCCAATTTATATCCGTTTGTTCTTTGAAAAAGCATTTAAACACATTGGTGGGGAATTCACAGAAATTCGAAAATCCATTTATCGAATTGACAAACTCCCTGATGTTCTGGCTCAGGTTTTAAGACATGATTATAACATTTTTGCGGACACCATCAGGCAAATACAATTCTGCTTTGACAAACAAATTTTCCTCGAATATTTAAACATTGGTGACTTGGGTAAAGTGCATTATATAAATCCAAGTAATCCTGTATTCGATAGTCTGGTTAAAGTAATCCGAAGCCTATATAGGGAAGACATGCTGAAAGGCACGGTATTAATCTCACCTATAGATAAGGAAGATTATTTTGCATTCTTTGTAAAATCACAGGTTACTGACAACCGTCCACACAAGGATACTGATAGCGTTGTCGATGAAAGGCTTATGCTTGTGCAGAAATCAAAAGATGTCGATTTTCAAATCACTTCACCTGCAAAGTTTATCGATTTACATCCACCAGCAATGTTCACAAAGCCAATTGAACCACCAGAAGTTATTAATCAGGAAGCTGTTGTAGAGTGGAGTTTTAATGCCATCACGCTTAATCAGTTTGAAGAAACGAAGAAAAGAGTATCAGAAGATACTGAAAGGAGAAAAGATTATCTGGAAACTGCTTTTACGCACGTTATAATGGATATGCAGATAGAAATTCAGGAACTGCAGGGTAAGGTTCTGATTGGGGACATGAAAGCACAGGAAAAAATATTAAAAAAACAGGAGCGAATCAATGAGCTAATTGCTAAGAAAAATAGCCGATTAGACAGCCTTGACCTTATGGCTCAGTTAGCACCGAAAGCACCAGAAGTTCTTGGATGCGCATATGTCGTACCATTGTCTCAGGTTGAATACCATCATGAATACGGAATGAGCAGAGATGATGAAGTGGAAGCAATTGCTATGGATGTGGCAATGAAATATGAAATTGAAGATGGATGGAGACCAGAAGATGTATCAAAAAACAATGAAGGCTATGATATCCGTTCAACCAGTCCAGATAAATTTAAGCGTTATATTGAAGTAAAAGGACGAAGTGCTGAAAGTGGTGTTATGCTTTCTGAAAACGAAATGAATCGGTTGGCTCAATTAGGAGATGCAGCATGGCTATATATGGTCATGAACTGTAAAACAACGCCACAATTATACCGTATTCAGAATCCTGCAAATACGCTAAAATTTGAATTAAAATCAAAAGGTATCCAATACTTTCTTGCGATGGAAGAATGGAAGCAGAAAATAAATAAATAATGGAACAACCAAAAAAATTGATTGAAGTAGTCATGCCGATAAAAGAAATATCGGCTGAATCTGTGCGTGATAAGTCAATCAGAAGTGGGCATATTTCAACATTGCATCTTTGGTGGGCAAGAAGACCTCTCCCTGCTTGCCGTGCAATTGTATTTGCAAGTTTAGTACCAGACCCGTTGGATAAAAATTGTCCTCAATCATTTAAGGATGCAGTTGATATTTTATTAGGGAAAGTCAATAATTCAGGTGACCCATATAAGCCTTATGATGATATCCCATATACTTCTGCAATAGACAAAATGGATGATAATTTGAGGAACAGATTGTTAATGTTTATCAGTAAATATTCACAAAAGTTCATAATTAATGAAAGACAAGGTAAAAGAACTGATACGAAAGACCAAATAAGTGATTCGAGTTTAATTAAATGGGAAAATAGGAATAACGAAGAAATATTAAATAAAGCACGAAAATTAATCTGGGTAGCACATAATTCATCATCTGGAAATAATGCCAAAATTTTGCTTTCTGATTTCGAGAAACACTTTAAAACAATCAAAGAATGTGAATATGACTTGTATAGCACTCCAGATAGACATCTTTCGACAGAAAAAATTATTAAAAAAGAAAATAACCTAAAAAATGCTATTGAAACATTTTTAGCCAAAATGCCAAAAGTATTTGACCCATTTGCAGGTGGAGGTGCTATACCATTAGAAGCAGCAAGACTTGGTTGCAGTAGTTATGGCAATGATATAAATCCTGTTGCTCATATCATCCAGAAAGGGAGTGCTGAATTTCCTCAAAAGTTTGGTAAACCTATTGTTTACTCTAAAACGGAATTTATTAAAATTTATGGTGAGGAGACATGGAAACAGCAACCTCAACAAAACAAAATAGTTAAAAATGGGGAAGTAATTGCTGTTAATATTAACAATCGGCTTGCTTTTGATTTTGAGTTTTTTGGAAAGAAAATTCTAAAAGAAACTGAAAAAGAGATTAGTTTTTTATACCCTAAAAGGGATAAAGTCAAATCACCAATTGCGTACTATTGGGTAAGATTTGGGATTTGCAGTAATCCAACTTGTAAGGCAGAAATCCCACTGCTAAAACAATTTTACCTTTCAAAATTGCGCAACGAATCATCTAAAAATTGGATATATCTTGAACCAATCATTGAGGGTAATAAGATAAATTTCAAAATTAGTAAAGGGATTTGTGATATTGATGGTTATGTTCATAGAGGTAATTTATCTTGTCCCTGTTGTGGAAATATTACTGATGAAAAGGAGTTGAAGTCCCAGTTTATTAACAAGGTTACAACAGAACGAATTGTTTGCGAAATATTTAATCACCATAATAAAAAGGAATACAGGATTATTAATGATGATTTATCATCCCTTGATATAGACCTGCAAGATTTAATTAAACCAACTGAAGACTTACCTCTTGATAGTCGTATTACCAATACTACACTTTTTGGTTATCAGAAGTGGGGTGAGTTATTCAATGCCAGACAACTCAAACATATTTCGACATTAATAAGTAAGTTCAAGCAGCAAGATTTTTTCTATGTAGATTCCGAATATGCAAAAGCGGTTGCAACATATATAGCAATATTAATTGATAGAATAATAGCAAGAAATACATCATTTGGTATTTGGCATATTTTACAAGAGACATTTGAACACCCATTTGGAAGACAAGCAATATTCATGGTATTTGATTTTCCCGAAATGAATCCATTTTCGGACATTTCAAGTTCTGATTATAATCAGTGCAATCAAATAATAAAATATCTTGAATCAGAAAATGATATCTTTCCTGTTAACTGTAATAATACTGCAAGTGGCGATAAAAGTCAATTTAAAGAGAAGGAGATTACTGCAACTATTACTGACCCTCCATATTATGATGCAATTGCATATGGTGATATTTCTGATTTCTTTTACGTATGGTTAAAGAAGACATTAGGTGATTTTTTTCCATATAATTTTAGCACCCCACGAACACCTAAATCTGATGAATGTACTGCAATAAAAAGTCATCATGACAATGACCTGAACAAGGCAAAGGAACATTTTGAGAATAAACTAAAGATGATTTTATCGGCAGTTGAATATCAAACTAACGATATAATCTCCATAATGTTTGCGCACCAAAGTACAGAGGCTTGGACGACCTTATGTAACTCAATAATTGAATCTCGGATGAATATAACAGGAAGTTGGGCAATTGATACAGAAGTAACAGGTGCATTGAAATCTGATAGAGCATTTTTATCCAGTTCAGTAACCGTTTGTGCAAAACCTACCCAAAGACATGGTTTTGGGAATTATAAACAAATTAGAAACACTATTGAAGAAAAGGTCACAACTGAGGTCAACAACCTTTATCGGCTTGGTTTCCGTGGCGCAGATTTATTAACAGCCTGTTTTGGGCAAGCAGTAAGTGTTTTTGGACAGTTTGAGCGAGTAGAAAAAGCAGATGGAAGTCAAGTATCAATTGCAGAATTACTTGAAATGGCTAAAGAATTTGCATTTAATGCTCTATTAAAAGGATTTGATGGTGATGATTTTACTAAGTTTTATATAGGATGGTTACAGTTGTATGGGTTTACTGAAAGTGACTTTGATGATGCTGCCAAATTTTCACGGGTTGGATTAACTATTAATGTATCAGATTTATTCATGCATAATATCTTTATTAAGAGAGGGAATAAGCAAGAATTAGCAAGTTATAAAGATAGGATAGCATCAAACCGTAGATTAGGGGACAGCAATCATGATTTTATTATTGATAATGTGCACAAGGCTATGGCAATCTATTCTGGTACAAATAGAAATGAATTGTTAACATATATTGCCAAAGTTGCAGTTTCTCCAGAAAGTTCATTTTGGCGTGTAATAACATCCCTATGTGAAGTTTTGCCTCAAGGTAGTGATGATTATAAACAAGCAACGGGTCTATTATTGAATAAGGACAGCCTTATTCGTGAAAGCAAAAATATTCAACAATCTACAGGAGCACAAGGTCAACTGTTTTAATATTATAATAAAATGACAAAAGATTCTCTTTTTAAAGCACTTGGAATGTTCATTGAAGCATTCAGACCATACATAGTTCTTAAACTAACTGAAAATGCTGGTGACAAGTGGGATAAATGGTTCTATGAAGCACTAAGTGATGCACAAAAAGCCAACTGGGACTTGGGTATAAAAAATGGTACACCACCTGTTAATTTAATCGATTTTCACCATTTGAAATCATTTGCCATTAAATATAAAGACTTACTGAAGTCTGATTTTGGCAGGGATGCAAGCAAACTTCCAACATGGTTGCAGGAGATTGCTGATGTCAGGAATAAATGTAACCACTTTCAGGAAGTTGAAGAACGGGATATCCGTAGGGCATTTGACAATATGATTGATATCGCCAACATTTTAAAATTGAAAGAATTAAAGTTAGAAATCGAGAGGCTTCAGAAGGGTGAATCAGTTGAATCAAAAGTAAAAGAAGGGAAGGTTACTCATGGTTTAGTTCCGTGGTTCAAAAATGTTACTCCACATCTCGATATTAGACAAGGTAATCTCGATGAATCAGTGTTTGCTGCTAATCTTGCCGAAGTTGCACTTGGACACGGTAGAGAGGTTTATCAGAATCCAAGTGTATTTTTTTCCAAAACATATTTTACAGAAGGTCTGAAGAACGTTGCCAAGCGAGTAATAAAAGGATTAAATGGTGAAGAAGATGCTGAAAACAGGGTTATCTCATTGCAAACTGGGTTTGGCGGGGGAAAGACGCATACGTTAATTTCGCTCTATCATATCGCAAAATCAGGTAAAAAACTCGGCAATTTATTACACACACAAAGTTTGCTGGATTATATCGGTAATCCTGATTTCGACAATGCCTCAATTGCTATATTCACAAACAGAACCAACGACCCAACACAAGGAAGGAAAACTGAAGATGGATTAACAATTCGAACACTTTGGGGTGAATTGGCATATCAATTAGCAGGTAAAAAAGGATATGAAGTTATCCGTCCTAATGACGAAAACAGAACTGCACCAAAAGGTCTTTTCAAAGAAGTTCTGAAAAATACAAGTAATGCACTAATACTTATAGATGAACTTGCTGATTATTGTGTTGCAGCATCAGGGGTGCAGGTTGGTGGGTCAACATTATCAGACCAAACAATTTCATTTATTCAGGAATTATCAGAAACTGTTGCAAGCATGAATAATTGTGTGCTTGTAGCAACACTCCCTGCTTCAGTCGAAGAGGTTGCAAATTCTGAAAAAGCAGCACAAATTCTTAATAGTCTTACTAACCGCCTTGGTAGAGTGGGTGCTGACACCAAACCAGTAGCAGATGAAGAGATTTTTGAAGTTATCAGGTACAGATTATTTGAAAATATAGGGTCGACTGATGTAATTAATGATACAGTCAATAAATACTGTGTTCTATTTTCTGAATTAAAAACGGAAATACCAGATTATGCCTCACGGTCAGAATACAAAGAGAGGATTAAGAAATCATATCCATTCCATCCAGAATTGATTGATGTTTTTCGTATCAAATGGGCAAGTAATCACAATTTCCAACGTACAAGAGGCGTATTGAGGCTTTTAGCATCAATTGTCACTGACCTGTGGAGACGGCAGGAATCTTTAACTGGCACAAATGCTCTTATTCATATATCGGATGTTAATTTTTCAAATCTTGATGCTCTGTCAGGGCAGTTAAAGAAACTTTATGGCAACGGATATGATGCAGTTATAACTGCTGACGTTTCTGGAAAAAGTTCAAACGCTTTTCGTATCGATAAATCAAAGAAAGAGTTGGGTGATTTTAATTTGGCTGAAGGACTTGCTGCTACCATTTTGCTTGGAAGTTTCGGAAGTACTGGTTCAAACAAAGGAACAAGCGTTCAGGAACTTAAATTAGCATCTATCAAACCAAATTCATTTAACCATAACAACATTCATACTGCGCTTGATTTATTGGAAGAAAGTGCACATTATCTTTATTATAGCACAACAGGACAGAGGCGATATTGGTTTCATACCAAGCCAAACATAAATATCCTGATAAACCAAGCAAAAGGAGATATATCAAATCCCGATATTGAAAATGACATAATCAGAAGACTTAATGAAAAGTCAAGAGGTATTCAGCTTTTCAACGTTCTTGTCGACCCTGCAGAAGAAATAATTCCAGAACAACAAAAACCAACACTGGTCATCTTGCATCCGAAATACTTGGCAAATCCTGACAAGTTAAATGGGAATACCAAGCCTGTAATTGAAAGAATAGCGACCAAAAAAGGGAATAATGAGAGGGTATATAGAAATACTATGCTGTTTCTTGTTTGCTCAGAGGTTACTTATGGCAAACTTCAATCGGATGTACGTGAATATCTTGCTTGCTCAAAAATACGAGGCGAATATGCAAGTCAGTTGGAAAAAGACCAGAGGGAAGACATTGACCGCAGGATAAAAGAATCGTCAAATGAAAGTGACAAATCAATGGTGGCAGCATATTCTATTGTTGTCAAACATTCGGTTAAGAATGGCTTCGAAAAGCTGCTTTTAAGGCAGTTTAAGGATAGTTTGGACAGTCAGGTAAACAACAACGTCATTTCGCTATTAAAAGAAGAAGAATGGCTGTTAGATTCAGTCGGACTTAATATTCTTCGTTCGAATAATCTTCTGCCTACCGTTGATAATCCAATAAAAACAAAGGAAGTATACGAGGCATTTATACGGTTTGATGACAAGCCAATGATATCCGGAGTAAGTGCAGTTCAAACCAGCCTTCTTAGGTACTGTACTAATGGTGAGTTTTGTATAGCAACTGGGGACGGTAAGGAATTTACCCACGTATATTACAAGGAAACAGTCCCCTATTTTGAGGTGACCAACAATTCATATTACCTTCTCGATAAAAGCCTGAAACCTGTTCCAGTGATTCCTGAACCAACTACACCTGATGGGAAAAATCCAGAAGGAGATGGTGGAACACGCCCTGTTGATGAACCAGAAGGTGGAAAAATGGGAGAGAAACCAGAAACCATTAAGAAGTTCAAATCAATCACTGTCTCTGGTAAAGTCCCTGTAGAAAAGTACCATGAACTATTTACCTGTTTTATAACACCATTTGCTATGTCAGGAAATAAGTTGGACATTGATGTGAAATTCAAAATCAAATCCACAGAAAGCAGTCCTTTGGATGAAACGAAACCGCAATATAAGAATGCAAAAGAGGCTGCAAAACAGTTGGGATTGGAGTTTGAAGAAGACCAGTAATAAGACTGAAATATTTATTCAATATGGATAAGATAAAGTTAACTGACTCCAGAATCTTCCAAATCAGCGAAGAATTTGCAAGTCTCTTAAATGATTATTGCTTTGAGGATGATAGTTATAAACACTGGGAATTAAAAGAGTTCAGGACTTTTATTGACAAGCACTACGATGATTTGGTACTTGGAGCAATTGAGGAAGGAATGATTATGCCTTCTGAAAAAAAGTACTTTAAAACTAATGTCGGTGACCTTCATGAAGCAATAAAAATGAAAACCATTGAAATTCTGAAAGTTTTCGTTAGTCGTAGAGCAGATAATATTTGATAATAAATGATATTGGCATTAGAATTAGTTTAACCAAATTGGTCAGATGTACATCTCAAACATGACTCACTTCCTTGATGAACAAGGAAACATACCAAAGCAAATGCCCAAGGAAGCCAGAGAACTTGCAAACTTTCTTGCGCTGGTAGTTGATTCAACGACAAGGACATGTCCTATTACATTAACCACAACTGAAATTAGATGCTTTAACAAAGGATGTCATGGGATAATAAACTCTGCACTAAGCAGGGCAAAAGTATGAAATCCGGTGGCATTGCCCTGTATGTGAAAATGAAGGTGTGGTAAGCCATTGGCAGGGGACGAAATGGGATAATACGAGGTAGGCACATAATTTTCTCTTATCACCAGATAATGACATAGGAATTATGACTTGTTTTTAGTTTAATAATGAAAAGAAAGAAATCACATTCTTCCAATGATTAGAATTCAAAGAGACATTTTTTTACGCAGTTTCAGAGTTATTTCAAATCAATCTTTTGATTTATTTGTTGGTTCTGGTGCTTCTATAAATTCTGGTATACCAACAGGAAATGATTTAATATGGCATTTTAAACGTGAGATATTAAACAGCAAAGGAATCATTGATGGGAAAAGATTCACTGATTTAAAAATTGAAGATAACCGAAGGATAATTCAGGCATATTTCGACCAACGAGGTGACCGGGATATTTCCAATCCCTACTCTTTTTATTTCGAAGAGTGCTATCCTGACCAATTCGTCCGGAAGGAGTTTCTTACGCATTTAGTGAGAGATAAGAAACCATCAATAGGTTTTCTTTGTCTTGCGGCATTAGTGGAAAATCGGAAATTTAACATAGTATGGACGACCAATTTCGATGACCTCATTGAAAAAGCAATTAATGCCCTCAATTATAGGAGTTGTCAAATAGTGTCCCCTGAAAATGCCCCTTCAGTAAGGAGTTTCAATTCCGACATACCAACTATTGTTAAACTTCATGGTGATTTTCGGTACGACCCATTGCAAAATACGACAGAAGAGCTTCAGTCGTTAGAGGGAAGTTTGCATAAATATTTTTTGGATACTTCTCGAAGAAGAGGTCTGATAGTAGTTGGCTATTCCGGCAATGATGAATCTGTAATGAATACCCTTGAAAAAGCATTGGAACAGCAAAACCCATTTCCTAAAGGCTTAATATGGTGTATCCCACGTGACGTTGTACCAAATAATAGACTTATAAAGCTTATAGAGAGAGCCAACGTAATAAATAATCGCTCTGGCTTTTTAGAGATTGACAGCTTCGATTATTTCATGCACGAAGTATATAAATCATGTGAGATAGTAAATGAAAGCATTGATTCAATTGCAAAAGAAAGGTTTGAACAGAGACGAAGTTTCAAATTACCCCAAAATAATACTGAAACGATTCCTATACTTTTAAATTCAATTAAGGCAGAACGCTTTCCTAAGAGTGTCCTTTCAACAAGAACAACCATTACAGGAGAAGGTAAATGGAAAAGATTACGTGAACTCATAACAAATACTAATATCGTAGCAGCTTTTGGCAAAAAAGATGTCCTCTGGCTTTTTGGGGACGAAGATGAAATAAGAAAAGTATTCAATGGATTGTTAATTGAAGAATTGAAAATCTCGGATATCCCACAATACTTATTATTTCACACTGATTCGTTTTACTTGGGATTAATTTATGATTTTATTGAAAGGTCACTTACAACTGATTATGGATTCTCTCTCTACTCAAAAGGGAGAAGTATTAGAAAATTTTTTCTTGCAGAACTGACAGTAAGTCAAGTTGAAATTGATACGATTAAAAAATGGAATAGGAACTTCTCAATTCCAAGTGAATTAATCATCTACGAAGCTTTCGAACTAAAAGTCGAATTTGTTTCCAATGAACTCTTTCTATTATTAAATCCAACATTACACATAACCACTAAAGTAGGTACAGAACCATCGAAAATATCTGCCACCTATTTATCAAATGCCATACTTTCAAACAGGTACAATGATAGGTACGGTAGGAAACTTGATTGGTGGTTAAAAAAAATAAAAGAAAAGAATAATCACTTAAATTTCAAACTGGGTGATTTTGAGATAAAGTTGAATGACTACTTTTCAACAGCAGCCATTAAAGTAAAGGATAATCTCTATTGTTTTGAGGGTTATACAAAACTACCAGAACCATTTATCTATTTCCATCATCAGGATGAGTCGTATAAATCTATACATCCCATAAATGGACTTAAAATGTATAGTCCATTAGATAATAGTTTTGGAAAGGGGACTACTCCCCGAAAGATAAATTTGGCAATTATCTCACCAGATTTTGGATTTGAAAGAGTAAAAGCTCACTTGGATTCATTACTTAACGCTGCTTCGCCAATCTGGGAAAAAGAGTATTTGAAGGATTACACGGGATTTGATGATATATATAAGAAACTCCTTATTGTTCCACGCTCTATTCAGAGTGAATACGTAGTATTGTTAAACGGAAACGAAGTTAAGCAATTCTCAATTTTTCAGTTTTATGATTATCTGAAAAGCAAAATAGATAAACTTGCCTCACTAAGTACAGATATTGACTGCACATTAATATATATTCCGGATGTTTGGAAAAGGTTTAGGGAATTAAAAAATGTTGAAACTTATTTTGACCTTCATGATTCCCTGAAGTTATATTGCGTAAAGAAAGGTCTGAAAATTCAGATTATTGAGGACAAATCTTTGAACTATAATGACCAAGCCAAAATTCGTTGGTGGTTGTCATTAGGTTTATATGTTAAAGCGAATGGCACTCCTTGGAAAGTTAAAACAAATAACTCGGAGACTGCCTTTATCGGATTAGGATATGCTATTCGGAATAAATCAAGGAGCAAGGTCGTTTTAGGAAGCAGTCAACTATTTGATGGTAATGGCAATGGATTGAGATTCCTGTTACAGCCAATTGAAAAGCCAATATTTTACAACCGGAATCCCTTCATGAGTAAAGAGGATGCGTTTCGTTTAATCAGTAACATAAGAAACACATATCATAAAATTGACCCAGTAATCGGATTAAAGAAACTGGTTATCCATAAAACAACACACTTTACTGGAGAAGAAATGGAAGGCATTTCAAATGCTCTTGAAGGTATAGATAATATTGAGTTGCTTCAGGTACAGCAATTCAGTAATTGGCGTGCCATAAAGTTGATTAAAACAAATTATGCCAAGCATGGGTTTGATGGATATCCAATTGAGCGGGGAACAATTGTACAATTGGATGAATTCAGTTTTCTATTGTGGACACATGGATTAGTTCAGAACAAAGAACTGAATGGAAAGTATTATCAAGGCAAAAGGGGAATACCTACTCCGCTCCTAATTAAACGTTTTAGAGGTATAGACCCTATTGAAACAGTTGCAGAGGACATTTTAAAACTTACGAAAGTAAACTGGAATGGAGCGGAACTCTATAAAACTTTTCCTGTTACCATTGATTTCGCCAAACGACTCTCAGTAATGGGAAAACAATTGGAAGAATTGGGGAATAAGCCATATGACTTCAGGTACTTTATTTGACTATACTGTATAAAATCCCCTGTTAATAACATTTAGTGAAGGTTAGCTCAATTTGAAAACAATAGAAAATATTGGCTTGTTATTTGGCTTACAAAGAAAAAGACCGTTGCAATCTATTGATTTACAACGGTCTAACTTTGTTACTGGTCGGGGTGAGAAGACTCGAACTTCCGACCCCTACGTCCCGAACGTAGTACGCTACCAACTGCGCTACACCCCGATTTAACCCTACATCCGCCAACCGGCGGAGAAGGAGTTGTTCGCCCTCCGTCAATTCAACGACAAAGAACGGCCTGAACAATAGTTCAGGTTGGCAAAAATAATAAAATTTGTGACTAATCAGTTTCCAAGAAGCCAGGTGATGGTAAAAATAATGTGTCCTGAGATTTAAGTGCCATCATCACCCATAGGAGGGACAGAATCAAGTATCATCACTGCGCACAGAGGGAGACTGTTGAGTGCCATCACTGCGCACAAAAGGGACTCAATTGAGAGCTATCACTTCACATTAGAGAGCTGGAATCAAATGACATCACTGTTCACAATAGAGACTGAACGCTCATAATAGGGACTGACTAAAATGCCATCACTGTGCATAGAAGCGACTGAATCAAGTATCATCACTAGCCCGTAAAAGAGCCTGACTCATTCTGTTCTTATTAATCCCCGGGCACCCCGGGCGCTGTGATTAGTTTGCAAAAACCCTTATCCCGCAGAGACTTTTTGACTATTAACGGGTAAATTCCGTGATCTTGCGATACAGGTCATTGCTGCTCACCGGCTTGGGCAGATAATCAGTGCAACCGGCCTTCATTGCACGCATACGGTCATCAGGGAATGCATAGGCCGTCACCGCTATAATAGGCAGTTTCTTAAAATCCTC
>JAKPTX010000120.1 GCA_029570835.1 Bacteroidota bacterium | reverse complement strand
GCTTTGGAAGAAGCTGTATCTGACGTTTTTGCCAGCAAAGGAGTAGATGTGGTTAATATTAATTTGGCTTGTTTGCGTGCAGGAAGAGAATTTGCACTACAAAATCAATAGTTTATTATGAAAAAGAGAGTCTGTTTTTACCGTTTGTGGATTGTCGGAATTGCTATTCTGTGCGCTTTGACTATGGGGAGTTGTTCTTCGTCCAGGACTACAGTTCATAAAAAACCTACAGGATATACGAAGGTGAGACAACATCAACGTAGTTGGA
Organism: Bacteroidota bacterium; assembly: GCA_029570835.1. Lineage (GTDB taxonomy): Bacteria > Bacteroidota > Bacteroidia > Bacteroidales > WCHB1-69 > UBA5429. Next base: position 20,820 of record JAKPTX010000120.1, on the reverse strand, counting down.
ATTCCACTCGAACACCTGTTGTAACGTACAAATTTAAGAAAAAGAAACATCCAACAACTGTGGCAAAGAGTAGAAAATATAGACCGGCAAAAACCAGATCCAGAGTAAACGATTTGAAAGACTAAAAATAAAGGCTGTCTCAATTTGGGGTAGCCTTTTTTGATGGCGGAATTCAATTACGAATTACGGATTACGACAGCCTAAAAAGTTTTTTAGTAATTTTGTACAACCAAATTAATTGCAAATCCCCATAGTTGCGTTTGTAACACAAATTAAACAAAAACGTGATAGTATGAGAAAAATTCTTTTGTTGTTTGTTACTCTGTTGCTTTTGTTGAGTGGATATGGACAGAGTAGTATGAAAAAGAATTCTGACACTATTTATGATCGTGGTTCAAATATTACTTTTCCGGTACTCACACCGCAATTGATTGATAATCTCGATATGTTAGGGCGTGTATGGGGTTTTCTAAAGTATCACCATCCAACTATTTCAAAGGGTGAGTACAATTGGGATTATGAACTGTTTAGAATGTTACCCGACTATCTTCAGATCACTGATCAGCAAAAACGGGATGCCTATCTGGTAAAATGGATTCAGCGTTTTGGAAAAATTCGGACAAACAAGAATGTGATTCCTGTGGATTCGACAGCATTTTTGAAACCTGACCTGACTTGGATAAATAAGGAGCAACTTTCCCCCAAGTTGTATAAGTTGCTTATGAAAGTATATCAAAATCGCAATCAGAGTAACTTTTATTACGTTACACGTAACCCATTGGGTACCGGGAATGTACAATTTATAAATGAGAATGCTTATTCTGATATATCTTGTCCGGACGCGGGATTTAGGTTGTTGTCTCTATACCGTTATTGGAATATGGTGCAATATTTTTTCCCTTATCGTTATTTGACCGATACGGATTGGAGTATTGTGATGAAAAAACAGATTCCTTTTTTTATTGAAGCTTCTGATCAGGATGAATATTTTCATGCAGTGCGGCGGATGGTCGCGGAATGTGATGATTCACATGCAATAGTGTATTCAAAATCAATGATATCTTATCTCAATTATTATCGTCCGCCATTTAATGTTCGTTTTTTGAAAAACGATACTTTAGTAGTTGATTCTTATCGGAATCCTGAAAAAATTGACAATAATGGGCCACATATCGGAGATGTAATTACCCATATCAATAATCAACCTATATCGCATTTGATTGATAGTTTAGCACCTTATGTTGCTGCTTCCAATCATTGGACAAAACTTCGGGAAATTGCTAAAACTATAGTTTGTGGTAATGATTCTTTTGTTGAACTCTCTTATTGGTCGGAAGAAAAACAAAAAACAGCCGTTATTCCCTTGTATTCTTTTTTTGAATTAGATTATAGTAATAGAACGGATAGTGTTTGCTATCAATTATTTAACCACAATATAGGATATATCTCAATGGATGATATTTCAGAAAAATATCTGAAAATGATTGCTGATACGATAAAAAATACAAAAGGGTTGATTTTAGATATGAGAGAGTATCCTAAAGAAACGTTACAAAATAAATTAGGTAAGCTTTTGTCAGATACAAGCGTTCCATTTGCAAAATTTACATATCCGGTATTGAATAATCCCGGAGCATTTGTTTTTGTTGCACCCGTTAATACACAAAAAGGAAAGGAACATTATAAAGGGAAAGTCATTATACTGATTAGTGAAGAAACACAAAGTCATGCCGAATATTGCACTATGTTTTATAGAACTATTACTAACAGTATTGTTATTGGAACCAATTCGGCAGGGGCAGATGGAAATGTTTCAAGATTGGAACTGCCGGGCGGCATACAGACTATGTTTTCCGGTATTGGCATTTACTATCCTGACGGAACGGAGACACAACGGATAGGTATTGTTCCTGATATTTACGTTTGGCCGACAGTACAAGGTATTCGTGAAGGTAGGGATGAGGTATTGGAAAAAGCACTGGAGATATTGTCGGAATAATTACAATAATTCATAATTTCGCCTTCCACCTTCAAACATTTGGATATTAGAATGAATTCCCCTATAATTTTTCTTTTTTATCTTCTTTTTGAAATAAAAATAAAAAGGGGGCAGAATAAACTTGACTCTTTAGTTATATAATTTCCCCACTCTGGAATATGATACCTTTTTAGATATGCGGGATCAATTACGAATTACGAATTACGAATTACGAATTACGCTTCACAAGGTAGAAGGAAGAAGGTAGGAATCAAATTACGAATTACGAATTACGAATTACGACAACCTAAAAGTTTTTTAGTAATTTTGTACAATCAAATCAATTGCAAATTTACGCAGTTGTATTTGTAAATAATAGCATGAAAAAAGCCGTTTTGATTTCTCTTTTTTTAGTTCTCGTCACATCTCTATGGGCACAAACTCCTGAGTGGACAGAGTATTGTCGTTTACAGAAAATAGTCAGATATGAAGACCTTCCCTCCGATTCTGCTTATAACATCTATTATAAGATGGACTCAATTTATAGTGCAATTCCATTGTATACAGATCTTTTTAGATATTTGGAAAAGGCGATAGAGTGTAACAAGCAAGAAAAAATGAAAGAACTGGCATTCCGATTAATTCGTTGGAAATGTTTTGATAACAGGCTTTTTGATAATCCCAAAATGGAACCATTGAAGCAAATGGAGTTTTGGGCGGAGTTAGATTCGTTAGCTAAGATGCATTGCGATAAACGAAAATATACTGATTATATGAGAAAATTGTATGATTTGCAAATGAGTGATCAGCAATGTAGAAAGCTACTCCATCAACCATTGAATCAGGAAGAAAGAGATTCTGTTTGGCAGATTATACGTCAAACAGATTCTTTAAATTTAGAGCAATTGAAGGATTTGATAGAACTATATGGATTTCCAACATGGGAAAAAGTGGGAGATCATTACGCTTTTTGTGCTTGGTTGATAGCGCAACATTCTGAACCTAACTTCCTTCACTATTATGTAGAACAGATGAAAAAGGCAGTAGCAAATAATAATGCCGGTCGATCAGAATTGGCCTACATGATTGACAGGGATTTGATGAATAGAAATCTTCCCCAACTGTATGGTACACAAATTGTTAGTGTATATTTGGAAGATAATATGCCGGAAAATAGGTTGTGGATAGTAGAAGATTTGGAACATCTGAATGATCGTCGTGAAAATATGTTATTAGAGCCATTGAATTTATCAGATATAGAGTTATATGATGAAAAAGAACTGTTCAGGGGCAATTGATGATGAGGGTAAAAAAAGTAGTGACAGGTCGCGACCTGTCACTATAATAATCCAAAATTTCGCCTTCCGCCTTCAAAAAAATCCGAAATCCGCAATCCGAAATGTAAATGTGTGTCCTCGCGGGGATTCGAACCCCGGACCCATTGATTAAGAGTCAATTGCTCTACCGGCTGAGCTACGAAGACATGAGCGGCAAAAGTACAAAAAATAATCAAAAAAAAAAGGGGCATTGCCCCTTTTTTTAATTATTTTTGAATAATCATCTTACGTGTTAGCTTAGCTTGATTAATTGTAATGGTGTACGTATACATTCCGGTTGCGAGATTAGCAGTGCTTATTTCAATATTATTTTCTCCAACCTCTGCAAAGTGAACTTCAGAATGTAGTAACTTTCCTTCTAGTGAATGGATTTGAAGAACTGTTTCTCCCGGACTATTAGTATAGAACGGTATTACAGTTTCATTTGTTGCCGGATTAGGAATATTTTGTCCCAATATTACACCATTTTGAATTTGAAGATCATCATCAATGCCCACTGTTGTACAAGCTGTAATGGTATTAACGTTGTTTTGTAAATTCTCATCATTTAAAGTTTCTATTCTAGCTTGGAACTGTAAATAGTTATGCAATTCAGGGACTAGTACTCCATTTTGGAATGTATATTCTAAGCTATCACCTGGTCTCAATACTCCTGTCCAGGTTTCATCAGGAGTTGTTTGAATATGTGTTCCAAGGGCAGCATTGAAGTTGATAGTGAATGTTTGAATAGTTACTCTACCTACATTTTTAATAGTTACAATTGGGAAAACGGAATCGCCTTTGAGAACGCAATCATCATCCGTTACTGTAAAGTCTAGAGGATAAACAAACCTCTCAATACCGATATCTGCTCTACCATGTTTAAACGAAACATCATCAATAGCAGGGTCTATTTTGCCAGTTCTTCCTGTAACAACAAAACGAACCCTGGCATTTTCATCAATAGGATCCATAACAATATTACGTTTTAAGTAGAGATCTGGTGATGCAGTGTGTGTTCTTCCAATAATAGAGTCCACAGTAACATAATATTCCCCTGATCCAATTTCAACATAGAATTTACAAGTTGAGTTAGCGGGTCCAAAGATATGTTGCCAATATTCACTTTCACCGGGATATCCGTTATTATAGTGGAAATTAATACATTGAGTAGAGAGGGTAGCTATGGCAGCAGCATTTGTATTCGCAGGTGCTGTAACCACAGCATATTGTCCCTCATCACGTAAAAAGTGGTTACGGAACGTGTGGTCGTAGAGCGGTCCTCCTTGTGGGTAGTTTGGAGTTCCCATTGAGTCCACATCCCATTTCATATTGGCATGTGTACTGGTAGCAGTCCAGAAAGGTGGGAATGGATTGTCCCCACCGGGGAAGTAGTCATCTGCGTCAAAATTAATTGATATTGGGAGTTGATGAACCGTAGTTGAAGTAACTTCACAAATGGAACTTGCTACATTGTTAATTGTAAATTGATCATCATCATACTGGATTGTTGCATCCACTACATAATTTCCAATCATACTCAAATCTACATTGTGGATTGTAACAACCATAGTTTCCCATTGGTTTAAAGTTCCTGAAGTGATTACATTATTATATGTTCCATTGATTGGTCCACTTACTGTTGCTGAGATATTAAGCGGGTTATTTTCACTGAACGTAATTGAGTTAGCCCCGAAGTTTTTAACCAATAGTTTAACTTTTGCTCCGGCATCAGCGCAGACATTTCCAACGGGGTGGAGAACGTGAGTAACTCCCGGATCTATATCGTATGGATCTAAAATATTAATCGCATAATCTTCAATTTCTCCCGATGGGAATGCGGCACAAGGTGCTGAAGGTAGAGCTAGGTTTTGATTTGAAGTGATAACTCTCAATCTTGTTAATCCTGTTTGAGAGTTAACTCTAATCTCATCTGTAAATCCGGTTGTTGTTGCATTGGTTTGATTTGCCTGTGTAGGAGCCGGAACGTTTAACCTTGAATAAATAAGCTCATCCGCAGTAAACTGATTATCTTTGTTCATATCAAGATAAACATATTTATACAAACTTACACCATTAGGAGTGGTAAATGAGTTAACAATGGTAATCGGGAAGAATTGTCCTCTTACAAGCTGTCCGGGCGGAACTGTTTCTGTAAAATCAGAATATTGACCGGTACCTGTAATGTTTGCAGGACAATTAAAGATAGGTGTACCCGGTCCATGATCAATACCTCCCAATTTGAATTTACTGATATGCGCACCAACGGAGTCACGAGATCCAACCATCACCATAGGAACGCAAGGGTCAATTTGTCTCAATACAATTTTCAATGTGTCATTGTTCTTGAAAGGATCACTATTGTGCCTTACATAAACCATAAATTGTGCAGGGAAATAAACACCACTTAAGTCGACCGGAGTGTTAAAAGTAAAGTTTGAAGTAGCTCCTGCTGCAATAGCTCCTGAGAATTGCTGTTCTACAGGAGGATTGTTTCCATATTGATAACCTACGGTGAAGCCACTGGCATTATTAGTTCCATGATTTTTAATCGTAGCCACTACAGTTTGATTATTTGGATAGTTATTATTAGGAGTAACAGGAGAAACAATATCAGTAACATGGAGGTCCACACCGGGAACATTTGTATTAATTGTAATGTTGGCTTTTGGAGATTCACAAGTGTAATTCATTGCAAATCGCATTACCATTCTTTGATTAGAACCCGTAAATGCAACAGGGTTTGCTGACACCGCTCCACCACGAGAAAGCACTAAGTTTGGATTGGTTGGAACCGTTGTAAATTTAAAAGTGGGTAGAGGTGAGATGTTCAGAGCGGCAACGTTTTGTTGACCGTAGCAGTTATGTGAGGTTAAAACCATTAAGTTATTTCCGGTATAATAGAACCCACCTTGAATAGGAATATGCAACCAACCGGTAGAAAAATTAGGTGTCCCATCATAAACTAAAGTAGCACCGTTGAGTAGTTGTGTGTTCCAATTGTATTGTCCTTGAGGAAGGAGATTAGTATCTGTATTTTTCAAATAGATTTGAATAGGGAAGGTTCCGGTAACATTGGCATGAACATAGATAGAAATGGTATCAATCATAGCCGCATATCCCCCTAACTCATCTTTTCTGTACAGAATAGCCCCTTGTGATTCTGTTGCAGTAAATACAAAAGGCAAGAATCCATTAGCTGAAGCAATATTTCCAACCACGACCTCACTTTCAAATCCATTAGAAATAATTCTACCATCATATTTATACTGTGTAGTTTCGTATATATTAGGAGTTGTATAGCTGGTTCCGGTATGTAGAGCATGGGTTCCGGAAGCATCGTAGAATGTAACCTTGTTGAGTGGCGTACCAGCATTAGAGTTATGAGTTAAAGGAGAAATAGTCAGTGTTTGTCCATAAGGGGTAGTATAAACTAAATTTGCAGGTGCTGTCGGAGATCCAGGAACTTTTAGTTCTCCGGTAATAGTATCATTTTTACGATAAGGTTCATAGGTCGGATCAACAGGATCTGTAAAAATAGAATAGTTATAAATTCTATTTTGTAATGTAGATCCTAGTGTTACAGGATTATTAAAGGTGATATTGTGTGTAGGTTGGGTTGCAGGCAACCTATTTACGGCTTCAAATGCATGAGTAATAGTATCAACAACAGTAACGCTGTGATTTCCGGTAAATTTAGCTGTAACTTTAAATGTTCCGGCAGGAATCAAAACGGAATCAGTGTTATTATAATTTACAGTCAGGTTCGTACTCAATAGTCCACAGGTATAAGATATAGGATCAATCAACTCATTGGTTTGAAGGTCATGATTATTGGTTGGAACAGCCACATTAATAGTAACAGGTATTTTTTTAGTGATACAGTTGGGAGAAACAGGAGTACGTGCTGTCATATAGTATATGGTGGTATCGTATAGATTGGTTGTAGTATAGTTTGGAACATAAGGTTGTGGATGTAAAGCAGTAGTAGTCGTGTCATTCTCATAAAAGGTATATTGAGTAATAGGAGGAGTATACTGAATACCCGGAACTATTTGGAATGTTTCAGTAAAGTTTCCGGTGTATATCAGCTCATCCGGAATCGGTGCAGTTCTGGTGGACGTAATCGTTCCTGTTATCGTGTCATTTGCTCTAAATACGATTGATTCCCCAACTAAGTCAGAAGTTATTATAAATTGAATGTTTCGGTTGATAGTGGGGGCACTAAAATCATAAGTTTGAGTAAAGGTAACAGTTTTTGTTTCAAGTGGGGCAAATTCTTCATCAACCAAATGTGTAATCCATGTGTAGGGTCCGCTTGTTCCATTTCTAAATCCTGCTTTAGCGAGCACTTTATTGGCAGGGATAGGTATATCCAGTAGGTTTGTATATACTACCTGAATATGTTCCTCGTACAGTGCGCATTGTTGTGGTGCTCCGGGCATGGGTATAGGATGTAGCAGAACATCAGTTTGAATATCATAGTCAGGTTTATCAGGAACATGAAGTTGTACTGGAACTTTTTCACTGGCGCAATCCATATCTGCAATAAAAAACTTAACAACCATCCTATTTGCTGTAACAGGACCCCAGGTAGGAGGAAAGTTAGGTGCATTATTTACAGTTCTTGATTGAACACTAAAAGGAACAGATGAGGTTTTAAACGTAGCATAGCCGGAACCTCCTGAAACTGCTGAACAGTTTGTTCCACCACAACTAGTTTCAGTGTAGATTAAAATATTTCCTGAGGTATAGTTCAATGGTTCTTCTATTGGCAATTCAAGCCACCCGGTACTATTAAAGAAGTACTGTTCATCCAATATGAGTGTTGCATCTGCAATTTCATTGTCCCAATCCATTGGATCATTAACCATCAGGGTATCTATATCAGTTTGTTTGATATAAATTTTAAGAGGAACTCCCAATGTACCATTGGCTGCAGAGTGAACATTAACAGCAATCTTAGCGATGGTTCCATAGGTTCCCAAATCACTTTGTTTATACAATACTCTACCTCTTGAATAGCCGGCTGTAAAAGTAAATGGTAAAGCAGCGTTCATATTTGCAACATTTCCACTGATTGGGGTGTACAATGTTCCCGGAGCAACTGATACATAGTAAGTAGTATCAAAGTAGATTAAATGAGGTGTAATGTATGGTCCGGGTCCTTGATATAATGGTCCAACATAATGATCATCTTCATTTTTGGTAAACCATTGGATGATTCCGGGATCAATTTGAGTGGGCAATTGGGCTGTTAGAGTAGCAGGAGTTGAGTAACTTACCAGAATAGTATCAGGAGCAATAGGAAGATGCGCTTTACCCATGGATACAATAGGTTTGAAAATGGTATCATTGAATCTTACACGGTCAAGGTTAATTTCATTTACCCATACTTTTACAGTATAGTTGTTATCAATATTGATCTGGTTATTGGTAAAGTCGTAAGGAACAGCGAAAGAGAAATGTTTAATTTGTCTTCCAAATATTGTATCGGTAATAATTTCGGTCACTGGAGTTCCACCATTAATAGAGTAGTGTAGAGTAGTCCCCGGCAAAATATCAACGGGACCGTTATTAGCTATTTTGATTTTTATTTTTTCAACACCCAAATCACAATCTGTTTTGGGATTAACCAAGGATAGAATAGCAAACTCTTTGTCAATTTTAGTTTCAACAGTAGCTCCGATCATAAAACGACCGATAGTTTGAGGAGTATAAATAGAGTCACTTAAGAAATAAAAGGTTCCCTCACGGGTTGGTGATTCATACTGAGCGGTTAGGTAATATCCTGGATCGACAGTTTCAATACCAGCATAGAAATTTGTATTGGTATTTGTTAACGCATAGTTATTGATAGGAAGTGTTACCCAACTATTGATCATATCACTAGTTAATGTAATAATGTCAGAGGTGGTAATGACTGCTCCGTTAGCATTGGCGACAAAAGCTCTGACTCTCTTTCCTACTGCATCCATAGCGTTGGAAGGATAGAATTTAACGGAAGTAACGATTACAGTATCTACAACATTATATTTAACTGCTGCTTTAATAGACGTTCCACTTCCAAAGGTAATCAAATGTGAAGTAGTGTCAGAATAGTTTATATTTTGATCTGTAGTATTTAGAAGTGCATTGAGAGTATTATTTAAGTTGTTTTCATCATTTTGACAGGTAACAGAAATGTTGTTTGTTCCAATATTAGGTAGATGGGCTCCTGAAAAAGTGGCAATACCTTGTCCATTATAAGGAATATTCGCAATAGTATCGGTTTCAGTGTAAGAATTTGCACCTGAAATGGTTAAGGTAACCAGAACATTATTTTGCGCATTTCTTCCTTCATTGGTTACCACAGCCTTAATTTCCGGAGAGGTTTCTACCTCAGTCGGTCTCTCGTGAACAGTATAGATGTTTTGAACAGCACAATCATTGTTGTGAATTTTTCTTACTCTGACACGGTCAATATTGATATTGTTTCCTCGTTTTCCTGTAGCTTCTAAGGATATAAATACACATCCGTTGTTGTTGTAATTGGCTAGATTATAAGTGTACTTAACCCATGCCGGAAGTGTGTAACCCGGAATTGAATTTTGTCCTCTTTTTAAAACAGAAGTGGTTGTGTTTGTCGGGTTAGGAGTTTCAGGAGTTAGTGATGTCCAGGTATTACCTCCATTGGTAGAAATCTGGACAACAACACCCTCAAGGTTGTAGGCAGCACTTGTTGCAGTATTATCGTGCGCAAACCAAATTTCCAAAATTGGATTGACACTATTTGTCAAGTCCATAACGGGCATAATTGCTCGGGAAACAGTATTTGTTAGGAAGGTTTTTGAGTTAAAAAAGAGTCTTCCTGTTCCATATACGGGAGCAATGGTTGGAAATTCACCCTCTCCTTCCTGGAAACTCCAGTTCCCTGCTCCGCTTACTTGTTCTATTTTCCAGGTTAATGAAGTTCCATTTGAAAATGTTTCATCATAAGTGGCTATTGCAGGAGCAACTACTTCCAGTCTGAAGGGTAAGGATAAAGTATCATTGAGAGGTCTCTCGTCTCCGGCATAGTTGATGATAAACTTGAAATTAATATCTTGATTGTACGGAACGGCCAAACCCGGATTAACGGTAACATTCATGGAGTGATTTGGTGCTAATGTTCCGGTATTAACAGTATAGTTTGTAGTTTGTGTTAAACCGCCGGTTATTATTGTAGTAATAGTTGCCGGTGTATTGGCAAAATTAACGGTAGAACAACCGTAATTAAATAATTTTAAAGTAACAGGATAGGAGGTTTGAGGACAGGTTCCCAATGCGGGAGATATCATGTCCACAAGTGCTAAATCTTTGGGAGGAACGTATGTTCTGTAACAACCACGGTGTGTTACTTCACAGTTTCTCAATGAGTCCAGAATGTCATCTTCAACTAAACTGTGTTTAGGACACTCAAAACCTGAAAAATCTGAAAGATCAAGGGAAATGGTTGGATCTGTAAAAGGAGGTTCAGTGGTGATTGTTGCTGTATCTCTTGTGTTATTCATTGCAAATTTCCACTCATCAATATTGTTCCTTACAACAACATAGTATCCAACGGGACCACTGGAGTGATACACGTTATAATCAGCTACCAAAGTAGTAGGATTAGCTTGATAATAGATAGGATAATTAAGATTATTCAAGGATACACACTTATTAACCAAGATATTATTGGAAAAGTTAATAATTGCACCGGAAGTATGATAATAACATGCTGTCAGATCTAATGTAGAAGTTGAGAATAGGCGAACAGTATTATGTAAATAATTCATTCTTGTACATAAAGTGTTATTAATCCCATATGTGTTGACAGCCAAAGCTCTGGCATTAATTTCATTATTGGATACCAAGACATCACCGTTAGTGCCATTGGATACATTGTTGAGCAGCATTCCTACATTGGTGTTAACATCAGACCAGATTTTGTTTTTAGAGATAGATGAGGTTACAGAAGAGCGTTCAATATTCATCCCGGTATATCTGTGCTGACTGGTACTCAATTGCTTAATTTTATTTTTATTATATGTACCGGTATTTGTGAATATAGTATAAATACCAGTAAATCCGGTTTCAATATTGTTAGAGTCAATAGCTATAAGGTTGTTGGTTCTTGGACTGGTTCCCAAATAGTGAATTCCATAAGCACCACCGGTAATAGCGTTTCCTCTGATCTCAATTTCACTGTCACCGGTGGCTCCTGTAGCAGCTTGGATACGTGCAATACCCGAAAAGAGATTAGAGTTAGTGTTGGTATTGGCAACATTGATAATACAGTTTTCGATTTTCACATTGCTACAGGGTCCTCCCATAAAAACAACTCCCAAAGACCAGGTTCCGCCTGTTTTTCCTTGAATAGTTAGGTTTTTAAAACGGAGGTTACTGGTTCCATTGATGGTGATAGCACCACGACCACTCGTATTTTGGTCATCAACAATAATAACATCCGCAGGATTTCCGGTTCGGGACTCAAAAGTGATCGTATTAGTAGCAGATTGCCCGACAAATGGGGCGTTAAAATAAAATTGACTACTACTGTACGTCCCGGGAGCTAATTTTGCAGTAATGGGACCATTCATCCCGCAATTGCTAATCGTCACAAAGAAATCTTCTAAAGTATTGAAGTTAGGATTTGCACCTCCAATATTGAGTGGTCCACTCAAAATAGCTGCACAACCAAATCTGATATATTCACTACACTGTGCGGTTGCCGGAACATAGTTGTTAGGTGCTCCGTTTCGTTGGGTAACACACACTTTGATTGTATCCCAACCCATAATCGGTAAATAAGTTCCAATATTTACAGTGTCTATAAAGTCAAGACAGAATGGACGAGTTGGGTGATAATCTGTCACTGAAGACCAGTTGTATGTGGTTTGAACCGTCCCATTCAGTGCCAGTGTGATTGTTGCTGAGGTCATTGGATTGTTAGTTCTGTTTTTGATGATTACATCAACAGGTGTCGGATCTCCAACTTCTATCGCAAATGGGGGATTATAAATTCCTAAATTTTGGACTCCATTCGTTGTAGTCCCCGCAGTACTTAGGTTAACGGTGAATTGCGCATCCAATGGAGCAGCAATATTACAAGCAGCGTCTTGAGCTGTGATTTGATATTGGACAGTAGTTCCGTTACATTGGATCGGAATTACCCATTGATATTGTGTAGGACTAAGCTGGGTTTTAGGTGCTAAAATAGGAGTTCCACCATCTTCCCTATAATAAAGCTTAACAGAGTCAGGTATTGTATTATTTGCAGGACGGTCAGTAACGTTAGCTTTGACGGTATAAGGTCCGATATGGTTAACACTAGTGGGAACCAAAGGGGCAGCCAAAGCTATTTTAGGTGGAACTAATTCTTGGTCGGAAGCGATGATACGAATGTCGTCCAAAAACCAACCTGTTTGTACTAAGACTTGACTTGGGAAGATTCTATTGGTATAAAAACGAATTTCAAAAACTTGTCCGTCTCCCAGACCAACAATATATTCTGAAATATCAATTAATTCATTCTTCCACCAACTGTTTTGTGGAACAGCAGTGTAGTTGTTTTCTTGCCAAAGTGTGGGATAAGTAGTTTGAGAAAACTTACCACTTACGATAGCATCCGTAGTATTGGCTTCACCATAGTAGTTTGGAGAAGTATGGGTAATATTAATATTTTGCCATGAACTAAATGTATAGTTTCCGGGTGTTCCTCCCGTGGAAACACGATAAGAGATAAAGGATTGGTCTAATTTGTGAACTTTACAAATATGATTAAAACTTAAGTAGATCTTATTTTTTCCGGGAATAAAACGAACAGTGTCAATATAAAGCTGTGATTGAAGGTTGGTTGTGAGATACAAGGGAGTATGAATACACTTGGTCGGAGATACATACAGCGTTGAATTAATACTCCAGTCTCCCGATGGGTTGTGACTCGTTGAAGACCTTGTCTTAATAGTAGGACCATCAAAGTTCTCATAAAATACGGTTACCGAATCTGCGCATTGTGAGTAGAGAACAAAAGTGGAAAGAATCATTAAGATAGAAAGTAATAACTTTTTCATAATCAATGTTTTATATTGTTTATTCGTTTAAATTTTCAAAAAACAGATGTTAATTGTGTATCAACCTGCAAAGATAGGAAAAAAAGAGTACCAATTTATCATTATTATTGTGTTTATGATAAAAAAATGATGAGTGTTAAAAATTTTTTTCCTTACCTTTGCACCCAAATTATAAAAATGCAAACTTTTCGACAAATTATTGACCAATTTCCTATTCCTCTTTTTTTAGCTCCGATGGAGTCTGTGACAGATTTGACATTTCGGATGATCTGTAAAAAAATGGGGGCTGATATCTTGGTGTCAGAGTTTATCTCTTCAGATGCGCTTGTGAGAAATGTTTCGCAAAGTGTTGATAAACTGAATTTTAGTGAGGAGGAACATCCCATTGGAATTCAGATATTTGGTCATAATGAATCCTCCTTAATTGAAGCAGCTCAAATAGCTGAATCCGCAGCTCCCGATTTTATTGACATCAACTGGGGGTGTCCGGTAAAAAAAGTGGTTTCCAAGGGAGCAGGATCGGCAATTTTGAAAGATATTCCTAAGATGGTCTATCTGACAGAAGAGGTGGTGAAACATGTAAAATTGCCGGTAACCGTTAAAACACGGTTGGGATGGGATTATACTAATAAGCCCATTGTGGAGGTGGTTGAAAGGATGCAAGATATTGGGGTTCAGGGGATAACAATTCATGGGAGAACTCGTTCTCAGTTTTATTCCGGAACAGCTGATTGGAGTTTAATAGGGGAGGTGATGCAGAATCCCCGACTTCAAATTCCCGTTATTGGGAATGGAGATATTGATTCCGGTCAGAAGGCGATAGAGTATAAGCAGCGGTATGGTGTGGATGGAATTATGATTGGAAGAGCGGCGATTGGTAATCCTTGGATTTTTAATCATGTAAAAAAATATATTGGGGGGATCCCCCCGCAGATTCCCACCCTCGCAGAGCGGATAGAGCTTTGCCTGGAACATTTAAGGAATATGGCTCAAAACAAAAACGAAAAAATAGCGCTTTTGGAGATGCGAAGGCATTATGCCGGCTATTTCAAAGCAATCCCATTTTTTAAACCGATTAAGTTGCAATTAATGGCTGCAGAGGATATAGCAACCTGTGAAGCGATTCTAAAAAACTGGGAATCACAGACCAAAAAAGAACAGATTTAATCCTGTTCTTTGAATTTGTGGTACAATAAAAATAAACTTACTTTCGTTTCAGAAACTGAAAACTATATTAAAATCAATTATGAATACTCAAGTGGATATTAGAGAATTGAATGAAAGAATCCAAAAGGAGAGCGCCTTTGTGGAGATGGTCAACATGGAGATGAATCGGGTCATTGTGGGACAGAAACATATGATCGAACGTCTTTTGATTGGTCTGTTAACGCAAGGACATATTTTGCTCGAAGGGGTTCCAGGATTAGCTAAGACATTGGCAATTAAGTCGTTGGCAAATATTATCAATGCTAAATTTAGTCGTATCCAATTTACTCCGGATCTATTGCCTGCCGACTTAATTGGAACTTTGATCTACAGTCAAAAAAACGAAGAGTTTATTGTGAAAAAAGGACCCGTTTTTGCTCATTTTATTTTGGCAGATGAGATCAACAGAGCACCGGCTAAGGTACAAAGTGCATTGTTGGAAGCGATGCAGGAAAAACAGATTACGATAGGGGAACAAACATATCCCTTAGAGGAACCTTTTTTGGTGATGGCAACTCAAAATCCGATAGAACAGGAAGGAACTTATCCGCTCCCTGAGGCACAAGTCGATCGTTTTATGATGAAAGTTGTGATTCAGTATCCATCCAAAGAGGAGGAGAAACTGATATTGAAACAACATTTGGATTCGAAACTTCCTACTACTCAGACAATTCTTCAGATAGAAGATATCTTAAAAGCCAGGGAAGTAGTGAAAGAGGTGTATATTGACGAGAAGATCAGCCACTACATTACGGATATTGTTTTTGCTACTCGTTATCCTGAACAGTATAAGTTAGAACAGTTCAAAAATATGATTCAATACGGAGCTTCACCCAGAGCAACCATCAATTTAGCTTTGGCAGCTCAAGCTTATGCTTTTATCAAGAGAAGAGGTTATGTAATTCCTGAGGATGTACGGGCTATTTGTCATGATGTATTGAGACATCGGATCGGATTAACTTACGAAGCAGAAGCGGAAAATATCACAACATCGGATATTATCAATGAGATTCTCAATAGTGTAGAAGTTCCCTAATAACATGTCGGAGGTAGGAAAAAGAATGATGGTATGGATTCAGTTGAATTAATTAAAAAGATCAGAAAAATTGAGATTAGAACCCGTAAGATAACACAACAGATCTTTTCGGGGCAGTATCATAGTGCATTTAAAGGCCGAGGTATGACCTTTAGTGAAGTGCGTGAATATCAATATGGGGATGATATCAGAAACATAGACTGGAATGTAACTGCGCGATTTAATCACCCTTATGTTAAAGTTTTTGAAGAGGAACGAGAACTCACTGTGATGCTATTGATCGATATTAGTGCTTCTACACGTTTTGGGACACGAGTTCAACAAAAATCGGATTTGATTACAGAGCTGGCTGCCGTTCTCTCTTTTTCCGCTATATCTAACAATGATAAAGTTGGGGTGATCTTTTTCACAAACAGAGTGGAGAAGTTTATTCCTCCCAAAAAAGGGAGAACTCATATTCTTCGAATAATCAGGGAGTTAATTGATTTTAAACCGCAAGAAACAGAGACCAATATTGATGAAGCATTGCGATATTTAACGAATGCTCTAAAAAAAAGAGTAACCGTATTTATGCTTTCAGATTTTGTCAGTAAATCATTTGAGAAATCATTACGGATAGCCTCCAATAAGCATGATATTACGGCATTACAGCTGACAGATCCACAAGATGGGGTATTACCGAATATGGGGTTGATTAAGCTCAAAGATGCAGAGACCGGTGCGATACAGTATATTGACAGTTCAGATCGAAAAGCAAGAGAGAGATATCGTCATTGGTGGCATAGTCAACAGCAATATAGTGCTGAACAATTTACCAAAGTAGGTGTCGACTATGCTCAAATTCATACTCATTTGGACTATGTTTCCTCTCTTAAATCACTGTTTCAACGGAGAAGTGCTTCCTTTTAAGGTGTTGATTACAGGCGTTTTCACCTTAAAAAGAGTAAATAAAAAAAATATTTTGCAGAACCGGTTGAGCGTAAGCTTTTTTTATGTACTTTTGCAACCTCAAAAATGAAAGCGTTTCATATAAAGAAAAAATAGAGGAAGATGAAAAAAGAATTGATTCAATACGTAGAGGATAACTTAATCACTGTTAAGGAATTTCCTAAGTTTAATGCCGGAGATACCGTTACAGTTTCTTATAGAATTGTAGAAGGTGCTAAAGAAAGAATTCAGCAGTTTCAAGGTGTTGTAATTCAAATTGGCGGTCATGGTGTAACTAAAACGTTTACCGTTAGAAAAATTTCAGGTGGCGTTGGAGTTGAAAGAATATTCCCTTTTGCATCTCCATTTATTGCCGGAATCGCCGTGAATAAAAGAGGGGTTGTTCGTAGAGCTCGTATTTATTATCTTCGCGGACTTACCGGTAAAAAGGCGCGTATTAAAGAGAGAAGAGGAAACTAATAGATATAAAGCGGCGAATGCCGCTTTTTTTATTTGTGTTACTTTTTTATGTACTTTTGCACCTGAAAAAAATGTTGGTATGGCGTTGATTCATTCTTTTGAAGCTATCGGAAACAGATTATTTCGGAAACGAGGTATCATTCCACTCTATATCCTGATATTAGCATTGCCGATTTTACTTTTTGGGAATCAAACAGTGTATAATTTTATATCTGCTCATACTGCAGAGTATATCGTTAAACCGATTGTAGCAGTGATATCGATATTGATCTCTTTTTTGGGATTGGGAATTCGATGTTATGCTATTGGCACTACACCTCACGGAACTTCCGGAAGAAATACTGAAAAACAAGTTGCCAAACAACTGAATACGACAGGGATCTATTCTGTGGTTCGTCATCCACTCTATTTAGGGAATTATTTGATGTGGGCGGGATTTTTGATTTTTACTTTGGATATACTCCTTTTTATTATCGTTTCGCTACTGTTTTGGCTCTATTATGAAAGAATCATGTTTGCCGAGGAGAGGTACCTGGAAAAGCAGTTCGGAAATCAGTTCCTGGAGTGGGCGGATCAAGTCCCCCCTTTTATTCCTTCTTTCAAAAAACGAATACCCTCAAAAATTCCATTCTCATTGAAAACAGTGCTTCGCAGAGAGTATCCCGGACTGTTTGCTATGGCTTTGATTTACACATTGGTCGATTATATCACGGCTTATCGATTTGGGGCATATCTGTTGAGTGATCAATTCCCTTTTATACCCCTAAGAATATCCTTCTACATATTATTGATATGTTTGCTGTTGATGTTGGTATTGAGAACACTGAAACATCATACAACTATATTGAATAGAGTGGAGGGAAGAGATTAAAAATTATTAATTTTAAACCCATATTGATTATGAAAATTTCTCACATTGAACACATTGGAATAGCTGTTAAAAGCTTGAAAGAGGCAATCCCTTATTATGAAAATGTTTTAGGTTTACAATGTTATAATATCGAAGAGGTTCACGATCAGAAAGTAAGAACTGCATTTTTTATGGTCGGTGAAACTAAAATTGAACTTTTAGAGGCGATGAGTGAAGATAGCACTGTAGCAAAATTTATTGAAAAGAGAGGTGAGGGAGTTCATCATGTCGCATTTTGCGTAGACAGTGTAGAAAAAGCACTTTCAAAAGTGGAAGCCAATGGAGTTCAACTGATTGACAAACAACCTCGTAAGGGAGCTGAAGGATTGAATATAGCCTTTTTGCACCCTAAATCGACTTTCGGTGTGTTAACAGAGTTTTGCGAACATCCGGAAGATAATAAAGTATGTTAGAAAAAAGTTTTAGTTTTTTTGAGATTGCAATGCTTCTTTGCTTTGCAGTAAGTTGGCCTATTTCCATTTTCAAAACTTTGAAAACTCGGTTTGTTCTGGGAAAGAGCGTAACATTTATGATTATCATTCTAATAGGGTATGTTTTCGGGATAATTCATAAACTTTTCTATGCATTGGACATCGTCCTGTTTTTTTATGCATTAAACTTTATTTTGGTTGGTACTGATATTGGATTATACTTTTATTATGCTCCGCGAAACAGACGCGATCGCCTACAAAACTGCACTTAATAAAAGTTAAAAATAAATTATTTTGCTGAAAAAGTTGTAAATTCTCATTTTTTTTATATATTTTTGTGGAACGTAAAATTATGTCTATGGATAAGAAAAGAGTACTTTACATTGCTTCAGCAATCTACCCCTATTTAGAAGAAGATCATATATCCTCTATTTGCCGATATTTACCACAAGGGATTCAAGAAAGAGAAAACGAAATTAGAACTTTTATGCCCAAATATGGACATATCAATGAAAGAAAAAATTTACTTCATGAGGTGATTCGTTTGTCAGGGCAAAATATTATTATTGAAGATACGGATTATCCGCTTATAATAAAAGTTGCTTCACTTCAATCTGTCAGGATGCAAATCTATTTTATAGACAGTGAAGATTTTTTCCAACATAAGGGGATGTTTCATTCAGAGCCGGAAGAAGGGGAAGAGGGAGAAGGAGTTTTTTTGCCTGATAATGATTCAAGGTTGCTCTTTTTTGCAAAAGGTGTTATTGAAACCGTACGTAAGTTAGGTTGGATTCCTGACATTGTCCATTGTCATGGTTGGATTACCTCTTTGGTTCCCCTATTTATTAGAACAGTGTATAAGGATAATCCTCTTTTCCAAGACTCCAAAATAGTGTATTCTGTTTATAATGATCATTTCCCTGAAAAGTTATCCTCCTCCTTGAGTAAGAAAATGAAATTGACCGGAATACCAAAAGAAGAGGTAGGGGATTTCAAAAATCCCGGATATGACGCTATAACTAAATCTGCCATTAAACATTCTGATGCCGTTGTTATTGGGCATCCGGATATTAAAAAGCAGATTATTTCCTATATTGAAGAAAATGAGAGACTTTCCGTAATGCATCATCCTGATAAGGAGGATTATGTTGATGATTATGAAGCTTTCTATGATGAACTTCTAAAAAATAGTTAAGAAATAACTAAAAAATGAGATTCCCAACACTTTTTATTGGGGTTGTGCTCGCCCTATTACTGTTATCTTGTAATGAAGAGTACTCTTCTATAGGACTCAATTTAAGAGATCCTGATAATCTTCTAGGAACCAGTTTTACTAACTCACCTCAATTGATCGCGTATTCGGTACTGGAGGATTCTCTTTCAACAAAGAATTTAGCGAATAATGTTTTAGGATTTGTAAAAGATCCAACGTTTGGAACTACTAAAGCTTCAATTTATACCCAGTATATGTTATCGGGGAATAGTGTGGATTTTGGTTTTAACCCTGTTTTGGACTCTATTGTGTTGTCGCTTAGGGTTACCGGTTTTTTCGGGGATACACTTACGCCGCTACCCATTAGAGTTTATGAGCTGACTGAAGCACTGAGTGCCGATTCAGCATATAATTCGCATAGCTCCGTTCAAGTGGATCATGAGAATTTAACCTATGATCCTAATTATACCGTAACACCTACTCCAAGAACCAAAGTTACGATTGATACCAATAATTATGATCCACATTTAAGAATTAGGTTGACCGATGAATTTGGACATCATTTTTTAAATAATTCCTCTCAGATGAGTAGTCCGATTCTATTTGCCCAGTTTTTTAAGGGTCTTTATATTACAGTTGAAGATGAAGATCCTAATCAAACAGGTTCCTTATTGAATGTGCTCTTAACATCAACCCTTTCAAATATTTCAATCTACTATACTGTTCATGGTGTTTCGAAGAGATATGTACTGGTAACAAGTAATAGTGCGATTAGATTTAATCAATTTGAACATGATTATGCTCTTGCTTCGTCTCATTTTATTAATCAGGTGATTAACAGGGATACCAATGATCCCAATTTGGGTCGGGATATACTCTACGCTCAAGCCACGGGTGGTGTTAAAACTAAAATAAAATTCCCGAATGTAAAAGAGATGTTTAAGGACAAGAATGTTGTGATTAATAGGGCAGAATTGGTTATCACAAACATTTCGGAAGATCCTGAATATTTCTTTCAACCGGCAGCTTTATCATTACAAGCTGTTTCCAAGAAAGATGGAATTGTCTTTATTCCGGATGATCCCATTTATACTTCAGGAGATTATTTTGGGGGGAACTACATTGCGGATAAGAAGCAGTATAGAATAAGAATTACTCGCTATATACAACAACTGATTTTACAGGATCAATTTGAAAACTATATTTATCTTCTTGTTTCAGGATCCGGTGTGCGGGGAAATCGTTTG
>JAKPTX010000111.1 GCA_029570835.1 Bacteroidota bacterium | reverse complement strand
TTCATGTAGGGATGCTTGACGTTCTGCCTTGTTCAATGTATGATTTTTTCTTGGAGACATGGTTTTCCTCTCTCGGTTTGGTAGCCTGGAAAGGATACCATGTCTCCCTATTCAATTTACACAATTTTCAGTATACCGCCGAACCATGATCTACAAACAGTCAGGTAGCTAGTGATAGTTTCACTTCTTCATCATGATATTTCGTTATGATTATGGTCGCATAAGTATCATTTGGTGTCAAAAATGCCTTATGTACATGCAGGTGATTCTCCTGCAGTAATAGGATCAATTCCTCAATTTTTATGGGAAATAATTTTTTAAATCCAATTTTCTCGAAAAGTAATTGCTGCTGATTTTGAGTGAGAGCCGTTAGAATTAATACATCCTCTTTGTCTAGAATTTCTGATAGTCTCTTTACAAAAATGGTTTTGTCATCGAAGTCTAAATATTCAATATAGCCAGTGCATTCAACGATCGTTTTTGAGCCACTTATGGGGGTGATATTTGCAATTTTGGAAATATCCTCAGTAATATAGACAGGATAAATTAATTGAATTTGATCGTTTACTTTAGCTATATTATTTTTCATTTTTCTTAGAGCTTTATCTGATTTATCAATGTTTATTAATCGCATTTGTTTTTGTGATTGATATATTGCTTCTATTGGAATCAGGCCGCTTCCACCTGCAATAGTAATTATTTGCTCATAATTTTCCGTTCTTATTTGTTGTATTAAAACTTCTTCAATCTGAAACCTTCGTTGATAAGAACCAACTGCAATATCAATATTGTCAAGTAAACCGAAAACCTTTTTTGGAATACCAACTCGATAGATTATGTCCATAGTCCCACCTGAAAGGCCAGATGAGATGCCTCGAGTGAGTAATAACCAAAGGGCTGGAGTAACTCCTGCAAGGGCTATTAACCTAACAATAACCCCCATTTTTGTCTTGGTGCGTTCTATAGATTTGAGGATATTTCCTATTCTCTTGTTAGGACATAGAGTGTATTCAAGGTTAGGATACTTATAGACGGGTACTCCAAGTAATTCATATACAAGCAACTCGCTAAATATTTCCGATTCGAGGAAATCAGGAGCACTATTTCTCAAAAAATGATTCTGTTTTTTTTCTTCCATAGAATTCAAATATCCTCTACTCAAATTCAGCAATTCTTTCGAATTCGTATTGGTGATTATGTATTCGTATTCCTTCAAAAGGATCAAGGTGCGGTAGGGTGAAATATCAATAAAGAACACGATGCCCACAGACCGCTTCTTGTGCTATCAGGGCTCCGGCGAAACCAGTATTTGCGTTATTCTCAATACAACGGGATCTATTAACCTGAAATGACGATCCCCCTGGGTTCTTTCAATGATCTGTCCACTGGAATTTTTGAAAATGCGATGTTGGTTGTCGTAATACCAGCCATAAGTTTCTGGGGTAATCGGAGAAGCGATAATTTGATATTGTAGGTTATATTTATGAATGATTGATTCTAATTGAAGATGAGACTTCCATGGTGTTGTTAGAACATTATCTTTAGCAGTAGATAATCTTGTTGCTTGCTTAATTGTTTTGATCACCTTCACTGCATCTCCGAGTTGGCCCCTCTTCATCAATGAGCCAATCCAGGAATAGATTTTTGCTGCCCCGACGGAAATCACTTTGTCAATAACAATCTGATCATCGTCCAAAATCCGAAAGTCATAGCGGTGATGGTAATTATAAGGAGTTGAATATTTATATTTTTTTGAATACAGGTCTTTTAAATCCACCCCAAACAAAGAAATAAGTATCTGGCTAAATTGATAAAGAGGATTGATATCCACATAAACCTTCTCATCAAGCCCTAATATCGCAATAAACAAGCCATCTTTGCCAACATGTTGTAACGCAGTATCAAAGATGACTTCGGCAGCCTCAGTTGGCACATAAGGCAGTCCATTGTCTAACAATAAGACATCATATTTAATATTTGGGTAGGACGATCCTTCTTCAATAACAGCAGACACGGCATCAGCAATCTGAAATATCACAGTGTTACTTGTCTCAAGTAATGCGGATGGAATATTACAGCCCAGTACGCAAAAAACCGTATATTTTTCAAGTTCCGGAAGCTGCTGGTTCCAAACCTGAAAATTGGCGATAGCATACGATATAGCGTCTATAGAAACATCGGTTGTAATCAGTGTAACGTTGTCAATATGCGCCTGGTTAATACGGGCCATCAGACTTTTTTCAGCAATACCAGCCCCGGCAAAAAACGACCTGATGAGTAGGCTTCTTTTGGATATTCTTGTCAGATGATCCACGATCGAATCTATATTGAAAATAATCGGTTCAATCGTATCCGGGATTGAAACTCTATTGAGCAACTTATCGTAATAATTTCCGCTATCAGCATAAACACTCCATGTCTGATGATTGTCTGTTTGGGTTTTTAGATACCGAGAAATTTCTTGGGCCACTTCCGAGACAATCTTCGAGGACTCTGGCGACATGGTATAGGGATATGTGGCAGATACGTGGGACAAAAACTCGCGATTCCACTCATTGTCATAACTCTGAATAGACGCCAACCGATCTTGATTGACATCAAATTGGTAAACACCATTTAACGGGCTTGTTGCAACTGCGTTTTGTAAATTTTTAGTTTTCATTAAACCTCCCTCCGTTCAATTTTTACCAATATAAAATCCGGTAGTAATCAGGAATAAAATTTTATCATAGGTTTCAACCAATATCAAAAATGGCGTTTTCCAGAGCTTTAACCAAGGCTAGCGCGCTAAAGTCCTTTATGGGAATTGTCCCGGAAAATAGCCGCGAAGCCGAGATCAGCAGTAGAACCTGTGGTATGTGGTAGGATGATCAGGCCATTGCCTTTCGATAAACAGGGTGACATTTACCTTCCTGTTTTAGAGGAAATGTCCAGTTTCAGAGGGTATAACGTTTAAGTAGTAGATGGCAGAGGGGTATGAACGTCCGATGTAATTTTACGTTGGGCGTTTTTGCATTTTAAGCACTACGGATGCACCATATTCTTACAACCTTGATGAAGGCCATCCTTAATGACTGATGTATAATAAAGCCAATGGTTGGCCTGCCCCTGGAGGGTCAAAATG
>JAKPTX010000084.1 GCA_029570835.1 Bacteroidota bacterium | reverse complement strand
AAAAAAATTACGGAACTGCTCTCAGATATCTTTTTTAACGCCACCTTCCCTGAAAAAGAGCTGGAAAAAGAGAAAACCATTATCATTGAGGAGATTAACTACTACAAAGACACTCCAACGGAATTGATTTTTGACGACTTTGAGACTCTGATCTTTGATCAACACCCTTTGGGACGAAATATCCTGGGTACTAAAAAAGGAGTTAAGCAGTTAACCCGAAACCACATCCTCAATTTTATCAAAAACAACTACAGTGCCGACAATGTCGTGATCTCTTTTGTAGGTGCAACACCGTTAAATAGGGTGAAAGAGATTGTATCTCACTATTTTGGGAATGTTAATCTGCCTGAAAACCAAAGGGTTAGAACCCCATTCCAACAGTATCATCCTCAAACAGTGAAGAAAAACAAAAACAACTCCCAAGCCCACTTGGTTATGGGCAATATCGCATACTCTATCCAGGATGACAAAAAGAACCACTTGTTGCTCCTCTCCAATCTGTTGGGCGGACAAGGCAGCAATACGCGACTCAATATGGAGATTCGCGAAAAAAGAGGGTGGGCTTATTCCGTAGAATCGTTCTACACTCCCCTTTCCGATTCCGGGCTCTTCACCATCTACCTCGGTTGTGACCACAGCATGGTGAACAAATCGATAGAGGTGATTCACAAGGAGTTTAAGAAACTGAGAGAGAAAAAGTTGGGTGAAATGCAGCTCCACTACGCCAAAAAGCAATTTTTGGGACAATTAGCGATTTCCAACGAACAGAAAATCAATGAGATGTTAGCTTTAGGTCGCAGTGCTCTCTTTTTTGATGAAATTGAGACTTTGGAGGAGGCAATACAGGCGTTTGAGGCGATTACTGCCGACCAACTGCTGGATGTCGCCAATGAAATTCTGTTGCCCGACAACTTTTCGTATTTATCATACCAAAAAGATTAATTTTTCGTTGTAATAGATTAGACCTGCACCTATGAAAAATAAATTTCTGATACCCATTTTAATTGTTCCTTTTTTATTTTTCTTTTTTTCATGTAAAAATAAGGGGGGAAGCAGTATGGATAAAGTTGAGCTTGACTCACTTCATGTAGTGAGTTTCGCCCAGGATATTGAAGCAGCTGTCATCAACGGTGACACAAGCTACTATGGAAACGCTTTTGATCAGGATTTGCTGCGCTCTCAGCTCATCGAAAATACCATTGCATTCAGTAGTTTGGATACCCCTTTCGGGAAATACTATTTCGATCGTTTTTTCCAAAGAAAAGGGATCAGCGCGGTTCAGAGTATTCAGAACGGAGGCGACTTCAAATTTGTTCATTACTACGTAAAAGAGGGAAAACATCACATCGTGATGAGAACCTATGATGACTACACTTTGCAGTTCGATGACTGGGTTGTCGACCTCAAAGATGAGCAACTCAAGATTGTGGATGGGTTTTCCTACACCACTTCTGCAACATTAATCCGGGATCTTACCTATTACCTCCAGTTTCATGCTTTGGAAATCACTAATCCAAAGGGTGTTACCCCGATATTAGTAAAAGCCAACTCCCTATTAAAAGCCGGAAACGAGAAAAAAGCATTGGCTTTACTGGAAAAGAACAAAGAACAGCTCAAAAGATATCCCTCCTACTGGCAAATCTACCTTGGGGCTCTGTATGAATCACAACCCGACAAATATATCGAGCGACTCAATGAAATCGAGGCGGATCAATTTGATGAAAGAAGCATTCATCTTCACAAGTTGCTCTATTTTGCCAACAATGGGATGAGCGACAGCACCCAAAAACAGATTGAGGCATTAATCCCTAAAACCGGTGACGACCCATTGTATCTTTTCTTGTATGGTAAAGCATTGAGCATGGAAGGGGAATATCAAAATGCGTTAGTTTGCTTTGAAAACATCGAAAAGGCGACTCCCCTACTTTGGGATATTTGGTGTGAACGGTTGGAACTTTACTCCCATTTAGGCGACAGCAATGGATTTAATGAATGGGCAAAAAAAGGAACACTCGCGTTTAATATGACTGAAGATGAAGTAGTTGAGTTTATAAAACTGCACTTCCCGGGAATGGCGAAAGGATTCCTGGCGTCGATTCAGAAAAAAACGGCGTAACATGTTGAAGGCGGAAGGCGGAAGGCGGAAGGCGGAATGATTTCGGAATCAACGTTTTAAGAGACGCAAAGCATTGCGTCTCTATAGCATTTTTTGCTTCTTATTTCTTCTTTCTTATTTGGAAATTTAAATAAAAGGGGGGCAGACCAAATTCCCGTTTTGGGTTACCCCATCTCCCCACTCTGGAATATAAAACCTTTTAGGACGCGACACAAATTACGAATTACGAATTACGGGATTCCTAAATTTAGAATTATTTGAATATCACGAATTACATTTATAAATAGATATTTCGTATTTCTAATTTCTTACTTCTTACTTCAAAATAACCCCGAAGGGGTGGCATTATTATAGCAAAATATTGCCCCCTAGAACTATTTAAACCCCGAAGGGGTGACATTATTGTAAATTTAGAATTTAGAAATTAGATTTTAGAATTATCTGATATTTTATATTATAACACCCTGAAATTCAGGTATATCAATGAAATATGTTAGAAAGTTTACAATTTTCAATTAATGACAAAAACTTTCGACTTTCGACTTTTTTTGGTAAAGTGTCCGTAAAAATCGGACAGTTGACAATGATGTCTCCGGATGGAAAAATGAGAACCACAGCATTCCAGAGTGGGGTGATAGACTAACAAAGGAGTGATACATTTTCTGCCCCCTAATTATTTTTATTTCCAAATAAAAACAATAAAAATAAAAATTATTGATCAATTTTGTTGGAATAGTTTAAATATTTATGTATTTTTGCAGTGCAACTTCAAATTTGCATAAATATGAGTACTCAATTTATTAATAGAGAGATAACC
>JAKPTX010000077.1 GCA_029570835.1 Bacteroidota bacterium | reverse complement strand
AGCACAGTTCAAGAATATGAGCTTAAAGACAAGAGATCTGGAGTTTACGACACACTTGAAGAAATTATCAAGCAAAAGGATTGCTCTTATGATGGAAAGGAATAATATTATTGAGTATTTAACCAATAAACCTGATGCCCTGCTTGGCATTATTGAAGAAATCCTAAAGAGTTATTATGAAATTAACAATAACTTGAGTATCACTGAATCTAAAAAGCAGCTTGTAGAGATATCTAAGACCATCGATCGGTTAGAAAACACAGGCGTTTCAGTACCTGATGAGTTACTCAATTTGAAGTCCTCTCTATTGGCAACATCCAATGATAGCAATCAAGCTCAGTCCAATTATAATATACTAATCAATGGGCTAACCGACCTGTGTAATAGGTATAAACAGAATGGAACCCTAAAACCCAAAAGAAGAAAACTCACATCAGATGATGGTTCTCCAATTAGAAGGGGTAGATTAACCTCTAATAATACTCTAATCAAAGCTATCGTTCAAGTAATGGAAGAAATGGGAAACTCGGGGCATAAACGAGAAATTCACAAGAGGCTTGAAGATGTTCTTAAAGGTGTTTTAAACTCTGAAGATTACAAAATAGATAGCTCTGGACTAGTTACATGGAACCATCGGGTTGATTGGGCAAGACTTTACATGGCTCAAGTAGGTATTTTAAAAAACGATTCCCCTAGAGGGATTTGGGAGTTATCAGAAAACTACCAGAAACTAATGGAGGAGCTCAAATGAACAGCAACTGCAAATATACTGCTGAAGATGTTTCGGGTGCCCTAGATGTGCTTGAGAGTTATATTCAGTCAGTTTTATCCGAAACAACTGATAACCAAGTAGATAACACCGTAAACACTCAATTGAGAGAGATTACTAAAACCATAGAACGACTTGAAAAGTTGAAAATCCCAGTACCAGAAAGTCTTTTAACGGAGAAATTGAATCTCTTATCCTTGATTGTCCAGCCATCCATTTCTGTTGAGTTAGTAAATGAAGTATATAATAGATTAAACGTGCTTTTAGAGAATATAACGATCATTTTGAAGATAAGCAATAAAGGTGATAGGGCGAAATTACGAAGATCAAAACTACCAAAGACTAAACACCAGATTCTCCGAGAGTGTATAATCAATGCACTAAGGGAGTACAATGGGTCTGCAGATAGAAAAACAATAATAGAACATGTTGGCGAGCAATTGAAGAATAAGTTTCTTCCCGGTGACCTTGAGTGGCGTGACGATTGGAAACGCTATGTTTGGCAAAATAGGGTTTGCTGGGAACTCACTAATATGCGAATAGCTGGAGTAATCAAACCCAAGAGACAAACAGGAATCTGGGAACTTGATGATAGCTACATGAAAAAGGACTAATGCAATGACAGATATCGTTTTTTCTGAATTGGAGCAATTAATAGAGCAATTAAGTACTTATGTTGATGAACTTGTTGAACAGGTACAGAGTAATCCAATTGACTTAGAATCGGAAGTTCAACTACGAGAAATCTCAAAAGCCATAGAAAGACTAGAGTCCTCAGGGACCCCAATACCCGCTGTCCTTTTAGATGAAAAAAGTAGGCTACTAAGCCTAGTAAGCAGTAATAAAGGTTATCAGGACCAAGCAGTAAGCATTTACAACAAATTAAATACTTTTGTTCTTAGGCTTCATGATGTTATTACATCTAGGGCTCGAGGTTGTGAAGCTAATCGTCGCCCAATGAGCAATAGACATCTCTCACATGATGAGGCAGAATCAAATGATAGAGTTATTGTGAACTCGGATGAAGTCAGAGATTTTAGTTTTTGTAAGATATTTAGAGTTTTCGTTATAGATGAATGGTTTGAAACAAGAAACTGGAGAGATGCTAAAGTACATGTTTATAATCGGCTTATAAAGGAAAACTCTAGCATAAAATTAGCAGGAGTGCTGATGTTCTCTAGGGATAAGAACACCTATAGAAACCCTATAGCATTAATAGATAATTATTTCACTGAAGGCAACCTGTCTGCAAATGAAATTGTGAAACACTGCCGGGAAAGCATGAGAATAGCAGGATATGCTAATTCTACTCAGCTGAGATTTGAAATTGTTAAAAAATAACTTATTAGCTGGATTTTTGTTAGAAGCCAAGTATTAATCAATAATAACTGAGGAAGTGTGTTATGCAGATAAAAAAAATTAGTATTGAAAATTATAAGAGCTTTCAGTTCAAAACGGATATCAATTTCCCACTAGGAGATGGGCATAATGCAATATTTCTTATTGGAGGAATGAATGGAGCTGGCAAATCATCAATTATGGAAGCCATCACATACTGCTTGTATGGGTGTAAAAGCGAAGAGATATTCCGATCAATCAATAGAAAAGAAAAAGCAAAGCAGAATACCTATGTTGCCTTTGAGTTAACTATGGATGCTGATGATGGCTCTGAGTTAATAGTGAAACGTAGTTGGACAGCAGGTGTTATTGATGATCCGAGGCCTAAAGATTTAGTTGAAAAATTAGTCGTTATCCAAGACGGAAAGCGCGTGTCGGTACAAAGTAATGATATCTGGAATGACTATTTAAAAGCTACAATTCCTCAGAGTATAACTCAGTTTTTCTTTTTTGATGGAGAAAAGATTCAAGAAATAGCTTCAGATGATCATTCTGAGGTAAGGCTCAAAGCATCCTTGGAAGCTGCTCTTGGAATTGAATATATAAACATATTAAGTAAGGATATAGCCTATGTTAAAAACCGGGCTAAGCAGAATTTCATTGAAGTTACAGATACAGACATAGAATACAAGACGGTTGGGATTAAAAAAGAACAGAAGAATCTGGAAAAAATGGTAAAAGATAGGGATGAATTGACAAGCGATTTATCGGATTTCCAAAAGAAACTTGATGAAGCCCGCGATAGATTTCAGACCATTTTTCATAAAGAACCCGAAACAAAGGAAATTATCAGAAAAAATGAAGCAAGAAGGGCTCAACTAGTAGTTCAAAGAAATCAGTTAGAATCCGAAATCAAGAGATTGTGTGAAGAATACCTACCGATGAGTATTGCAGGTTGTTTGTTCGAGAACTTGAAAGACCAACTTATTAAAGAAAGAGAATCTCTGAAAAATGATGTCATAATAGAGAATGCCCGCGAGATAGCCCAAAAGATAATCGTTGCAATAAACGAACCAGAACCAATTTATAGCGAAGTTCTTAATGAAGCAAAACAAGAAGAATTGGTAAATAGAATTTATGAGTTGCTTCGGAAGGGTCTTTCAGGTAGTTCAATCGCTAAGACATTGAATCTAACTGAACGAGACTCATCACGTTTACTGAATCAACTCGAATCGTTAGAAAAGAGTGAAGTCTTTATGATACCCCCCAAGATTGAAGAGAAAAGGGAGATAGAACAGATCATTAAGCAACTAGATGTCAGTATAACATCTGGGTCTGCTTCTGAATCAGAAAAAGAGCTATTTGATGAACTTCAACAAGACATTGAAGGATGTTCAACTCAAATTGGTCGGTTAAAAGAGCAGCTACATAAGGTTGAAGATGAGATTAGCCTTATAGAAAAAAGGATCAAAGATATGGAGTCCGAGCTGGATAAACTATATGATAGTTACAGCCAATCCAAGGAAAGAGCTGATTTCATTACTGAATGTGATACAATTATGGAATTGCTAAGCAAGTACATCATCATATTGCGCAAGAATAAGGTAGCGATGCTTAAAGAAAAGACCTTTGAAATGTATAAACGGTTATCAAGCCGTAGTGACCAGATAAAAGACCTGACCATAAACGACGAAACCTACGAAATCAAGATTACTGATAAAAACGGTCATGAGATTAGGAAATCCAGCCTATCCGCTGGGGAAAAAGAAGTCTTTGCTATCTCATTGTTATGGGGCTTAGCACAGACAAGCCAAATAAAATTACCAATTATCATTGATACTCCACTTTCTAGACTAGATAGCAGCCATAGAGAAAACATAGTTAAGAACTACTTCCCGAATGCTGGAGAACAAGTTGTGATATTATCAACAGACACTGAGATAGATCAGACATACTACTCGATTTTGAAGCCTTATCTATCAAGTGCCGCGAAACTCGAACACGATAAAAAACAAGAGATTACTGTGTTTTCTGAAGGTTATTTTTGGGAGGAATAAATGGCAGATAGGTTGTTTTTATCGAACCAAGCAGACAGCATATTCAGTGCACTAAAATACGAGTCGAAGATGGAGAAGAATGCCTGGGCAAGAATAGCATTTGCACTTTCATTATGTAAAGCTGGCAAAGAAGTTGACTTAAGCTCTGATACCTCTGGAGAATCTATGAGAGAAGCCTCCTTTTACGGTGAGTTTGAATTATTGATAAAGTCATTGATACGCTTGGTTTATCAGAGAATGGATATCACTGAGGATGAGTTCTTTTCAAGTAAATCCATCATAAAAAACCACATAGATAATGGCAGTACCTTGATTGAAAAGCTATACCTTCAGAATGGTAAGTCTATAGATAACCTACTTTCTGTTTTGGTAAAGGAAGTTAATTTCGGTGGGCGGCAAGAGTGTTACGGCCAAATGTTTGATTTGTTTCTGGGTAAAACGGTACTGAATAAAAAAGACCTTATCATAGAGTTAAACAACAATGCCATACACCCCAACTCACATCTAGCCATTATGGGATCACCAGGCGTTGGTAAGACTCAGTTTCTGTTGAAGTTACTAACCGATATTCGCAGGGGATCAAGTTTCCAGACAAACTTCATATACTTCGACTACAAAGGAGATGTTGTAGACAATGAGAAGTTCATAGAGCTTTCTAAAACACAAGTGTATAGGATGCTCCAGGATGGTCAAGCGTTACCAGTAAATCCATTTGTTCTCCCAGATTATTCTGATCAGAGCATTAGCCTATCAGCCCGAGAAAAAGCTGAGAGTTTTTCATCTATCAATTCAAAGCTAGGAGCAGTCCAGAAAGGAATCTTATCAGAAGTGATTAAACTAGCTTATGAGAATAGATCTGATAAAGATATTAGGTACCCAGATTTCAATGAGGTTTACGATTTAGCTGTTCTATCGTATCAAATGGACAATAAAAAAGATGATACTCTTATTGAGGTTCTTAGAGATTTATCCGACTTTAATCTGTTTTGGAGTCATGGTGACGAAATACCTCCCATAGACAAACTATCCAACAGAACATTACTGGTTGACTTGCACAAAATGCCTGTATTAAAAGAACTTGTTGTATATCTGATCATAGAAAGGCTCTATAAAGAAATGTCAGTATTACCAGATAGTCCGATCCAGAATGGCAGGCGTACAATAAGGACAATACTTGTAATTGACGAAGCTCATAATTACCTATCGCAAAAGAACATATTCCTGCAGAAGATTATTAGAGAAGGTAGATCAAAAGGTATCGTAGTCTTTTTTGCTAGTCAGTCTCCTGATGATTATCAACAGGATTTCTTTGATTTCCAAAGCTTGCTTGAATTTGCATATATATTCCAAAGTAGGGGTGTGTCACCAGCAGCTATACAAGATATCTTGGGATGCAGTGCTAAAACGGCTAAGGACCTTCAGGTAGAAATATCCCATCTTGAGCCATTCCAAGCAATATGCAAAGGCATTGATAAAACTGAGGAGTTCATAAAATTCACAGCTGAAGCTTTTTATAAGAGTTATTAGGAAGTTCTGATCATGTGTAATTTGAAGAAATACCGAGATAACATAGAAAGAGAACACTATGACTAGTTGATTCCATATGTTGGTGTAAATTCCAACTCATTGTTTCTGATGTTTCTTTGAGGGCATTATTGCTATCTTCGTTACTCACAATCTATGTAAAGCCAATCGACCAATTGCATTATTTTCATATCTTTAATCCAAGTCAAGTCCTTTTTTTTCATTAAATGGGTGGTAAAGGTAAAAAGTACCCCCCTTAATATCCTTTCCAATCAGCTGTATATATTTGTTAACCAAAATTGGAGGAATAACAAGAATGGTCTTATTGGTATTCAATTCTGATGGTAAGATTTGTTCAGGATTTTGAACTCAGCGAAAAGAAAGAATGAAGCAGGAAGAAAGTTCCGTAGGAACGACAGATACTAACGACGGGTTTTGAACCCGGCGTTAATTGGTGAAGTTTTGACTCTAAACCGATTCTTCTGTGGTTGCAACTATAATTTGAGGCAACAGGAAATACATTTCATTGTCCGATACTGTCAAAGCTGAAGCTCGGTTTAGAGTTAAAACAAAAATTCGCCCCGAAGTTGCTATTTCTAAATAATTCCAACCCACACTGCAAATGTGAAAAAATACTATCTTTCACGATTGTGGAATTTGAGTGGTGGGTGAAGCTCAGTTGCCAGTGTGCGGGTTTCTTGTTTTAACTCACAATTTTGAGGTTTAGAGACCAGTTGTAGCTCGGTTGTTAGTGTTTTGAGATTGAGGGTTGGGGTTACAGAGTGGGCAGTGGCAAAATTGTAAGTCAAAACTTCGTTCCAGCAATCTAATCACAGGGTTGAAATCCGTCGTTAGAATCTGCCGTTCCTACGGAACTTTTCATATAAGGGAGAAAAGTTTTGTTCGTTATTATCTAATCACCGGGTTGAAACCCGTTGTTAATATGTATCGTTCCTACGGAACTTATTGATTGGTCTTGGACTTTCTTCTTTCGCCGGGTTCAAAACCCGTCGTTAGTATCTGTCGTTCCTACGGAACTTATTGATTGGTCTTGGACTTTCTTCTTTCGACGACCGTTGTTTGATAATGTCGGGCGCAGGGTTTAATTCCATATTTTAGCGCATCTTGAACCATCTGCAGACGATAGGTCTTGACATCCTGACTACTGATAATTTCTTTGTTTTCCATATAGGTATTCATAAAGGTTGCATATCCTGATATACTTTTGAGATGGCAACCATTTTTTATATAGGTATTCATAACGGTTGCATATCCTCTACCTGTCTCAATAACTCCCATTTATATATTTTTTTATTTTTTCTTTTACCAGTTTTTGCTTAGTGGCATTTATGATCTTTGGTAGGGGGGTATTTATACTCTTTACTAGCCAAAAATTTTTCCAAAATGTTGCTTGACAGAAAACCAGGTTATGCAATGTTGTGAATGATTTTCAATACAAAGAGGAGAAAACGATGGAAGAATATGCAGTTATCTTTAATCAATACCTTAATCATAAGGGGCTCAAATTAACTAAACCCAGGCGTTGTATACTGGATACCGTATTCAGTATGCACACCCATTTTAATGCGGAAGA
>JAKPTX010000076.1 GCA_029570835.1 Bacteroidota bacterium | reverse complement strand
CCATTATGAAATCTTTCCCTTTGGGATGTAACTTCAAATTCCATTCTATTCGGGGTGCGACTTGGAGTCGCGCCCCGAATTTGTTCACAAAATGACAAACTGTTTCTATTCGGGGCGCGACTCCAAGTCGCACCCCGAATTCATTTAACAGACAAAATGACAGTATGATTTTTATATTACGTATGTCAAAATGACAGCTTAATAAATTTTTATACATCTTATTAATATATTGATAATCAATAGTTTAATTTGTTTCTTCCTTCTTAAAATTGGAGGTGGCACGGATCTTGTTACTATATAGATAGAAACAAGTAATTCAATATTAAAACAAATAAAATAGAACCATGAGAAATATAAGAAGATTTAGAAACCCCAATTTGATGTTGTTTGATCAACTTTTGGGAGATGAGTATTATGGAGGTAGAGAGCCTCGTACCTATCCGCAATTTGCATATCCCGCTACCAATATTACAGAAGATGGCGATGGCTACCGTATCTATATGGCGGTGCCGGGATTGGATAAAGAGCAAATCAAGATAGAACTGGAAAATAATCACATTACCATCGCTTATGATGCAGAGAAACAAGATGCTCAAGCTCAAGCAGAGAAAAAGTGCAGATATCTCAGAAGAGAGTTTAATCCGGTTTCATTTGAGAGAACATTTGTAATTTCAGATAAAACAGTTCCGG
Source organism: Bacteroidota bacterium (assembly GCA_029570835.1). Taxonomy (GTDB): domain Bacteria; phylum Bacteroidota; class Bacteroidia; order Bacteroidales; family WCHB1-69; genus UBA5429. The sequence goes on along the minus strand of JAKPTX010000076.1, from coordinate 7,028 downwards.
AGAAAAGTACAGCCAGCTTTAAAGAAGGTATCTTAACCATCTTTATCCCTAAAATTGATCCAACCGAATTATCTACAATCAGAACCATAAAAATAAAGTAAATATAACCAGAAAACAAAATTAATTAACAACTTTAAAAAAACAGGAGGAATATATGACACTAGTAAAAAGAAATGAAGAGTATCCCGTATGGAGTGCATTTTTTAACGATTTTTTCGGAAGAAACTTTTTAGATTTAACATCCAGAAGTTTTTCAAAAACCAATACTACACTTCCATCAGTAAATATTATGGAAGATGAAGACAAGTATCTTGTAGAGGTGGCAGCACCCGGTTTTGTAAAAGAGGATTTTGATCTTAAATTGGAAAACAACGTATTGACTATCTCATCCGACAAGAAAGAAGAGAATGAAGTGAAAGAGGGTGAGTGCTACAGTAGAAAAGAGTTCAGTTACCAATCATTTAGCCGCTCTTTCTCATTACCTGATACCATCCAGGTTGACAAAATTGGAGCGAAATATGATAAGGGTATCTTAACCGTTACGCTACCCAAAAGAGACGAAGCGAAACCAAAACCTGCCTTACAGATTGAAATTAAATAACATTTCGGATTTCGGATTTCGGAAGGTGAAATAAACCAAATACGAATTACGGGTAAAAAATTTGAATTGAACGTGGCTGTAGAGACGCAATGCATTGCGTCTCTACGACCATATACGCATCGCATAATTTAAAAACGTAATTCGTAATTCGTAATTCGTAATTGATCCTGCATATCTAATAAGTTATAGTTTTGAGAGTGGGGAAGTAAAATGACTGAAAAGGGAAGTTTTATCTGCCCCCTAATTTTTTTTATTTCATAATAATAACAATCAAAATGAATAAAAAACCTTAAATTTGCAGGTTGGTATGGAATGAAATTAAACTATGGCAAAAGAGGCGATTTTTGAGATGAATAGTTCTGAAGCGTTTTTACAAGCTGCTTTGGAACTATTTGTGTATCAGTATGATAATAATGCGGTTTATGGTGAGTTTTGTCGTAGAATAGGCTTGCATGATCCGACAACGGTACAGCGGTTGGATCAGATTCCGTTCCTGCCCATCTCTTTTTTTAAGACCCATAAAATCAGAACCGGTACTTTTGATCCGGAAATAGTTTTTGTGAGCAGCGGCACTACCGGAACCGGTGATTCTCAGCACTTTATCCATTCTCTCAAACTTTATGAGGATGCTTTCAATCATTCTTTTGCCCATTTTTACGGGGATCCTTCGGAGTACACGATACTGGCGTTGCTGCCGCACTACATGGAGCGTCAAAACTCCTCTCTGCTCTACATGATGGATTACTTAATTCGCCATTCTGCATCCCCTCATAGTGGGTTTTATCTCTATAATCATCAGGATCTGTTTTATCATTTGGAAATGTTAAAAAAGGGGGCAGGAAAAGTATTGCTTTTCGGAGTTACCTTCGCCCTGCTCGATTTTGTAGAGCACTTTGCACTCGACTATCCCGACCTGATTGTCATGGAAACGGGCGGAATGAAAGGAATGCGCACTGAATTGGTGAAAGAGGAGGTGCATGCACGACTCAAAAAAGGGTTTGGTGTGGAAAAAATCCATTCCGAGTATGGCATGTGTGAGCTGTCCTCTCAGGCGTATAGTCAGGGGGATAACCTATTTCAGACTCCCCCCTGGATGAAAATGATTATCCGGGATCAAAAAGAACCGCTCCCATCACGGGAAACGGATGTTGTTGGAAGAGTGGAACCTACTACAGGCGTAATCAACATCATCGATTTAGCCAATCGCGATTCCTGTGCTTTTATTGCGACCGAAGATTTGGGCAGAAGAACTCCTGAGGGCGCTATTGAGCTGTTAGGTCGCGCAGATTACACCCAAGTAAGAGGATGCAATCTGCTTGTGATTTAAATTGTTCCTTCCTCGTTCGTTAGAAGGAGTATTTTGCTTTGATGACAAACATATCATAATCCTGGATAGCACTAAAGATCCCTGCTCCTTTTCCTTTCATCCATATATAGGAGAGTGTGATACCTACTTCCGGAATAGGATTGTAAGTTATTTCAGGCATATAAACGAGGGCATAGTTATCTTTGAGTTCTTTCCAACTATTGATAATAAAGGAGCCACTTAAAGGGGTTACTGATAGTTGACCGTTAAAAAAGGGTTGATTAAATTGCAAAAAGAAGTAATCGTTCAATTCACTTTGTCCTCTTTCATGGAAAAACCCGTGCATCCATTGGAAATTAATGTAACCACCTCTTGAAAAATGGTAATCTGTTCCCAAAATCCATTTTACATAAGGTTTATCTTTGTCAAGGATTAATGAGTCAGTTATTGTAGGATCTATAGTAGATACAATTTGATTTTCAATAATCTTCAGTCTGATATCTTCGTCCGGTTTAATAATGGCTGCCTCCCCCCAGAATCCCAATCCAAAAATATTGGTTGAGAAATCAATCCCAAAGATATGATTTCGAAAATAGGAGAGTTGGACATCCACATCAACATTGACATACCAAGGATAGATGTTAACTGAGGGAGTTGCTTCAATCTCAGTTAATTCGGGAATTCCATTGACTCCATATAAGTAGCTGACTGAAAAATCGACACTTTTGATGATTCCTTTCAATCTGAACCCGAATGTAGATTGTAATTTAGGCTTGTTGATATGAATATTGGGTTGATTGATACGAACTTCCATCAAGTTCATTGTACTATCTTCAGGTATATCAAAGGAAGGCATGAGCGCACCGGCGAAGACTCCTGCCGGTAAGTTTGCCGGTTGAAAAAAGGGTATCCAAACCCCTTGAATTGAGAAATCACCTTTTAAATAGTAGGTTAAGTTGATTGCATCGGATCCCCGGCGGCGTCCTAAATCAAAAATATCTTCCATATCTAGGGGATTCAGGTTGTCGGTAGGATTCATTTTGTCGGCAGTACCCCACGCAATACGTTGTCTACCTATTTTGAGATCCAGATTTTCGACCAGAAAATCATCAACTTGAAAGTAGGCTTCCCTCAGTTGGATATTGAACGGATCAATTTTTTCAGTACTGAAGAGGGAGCCCATTTCATTATATTTTGGGACACCAAAATTTCGAGCCCAGAGGTTAGCATAGAATTTTCCACGGTTCACTTTTTTTTCCAATTTGAGGTCCAATCGTGTTTCATTCCATATCCAACCGCTATCCACACTGGTCGTTACACGCTGGTCTGTAGATAAGGCTCCATAAATTTTTAAAGCAGACTCCTCTTGTGCTCTACCGAACAGGAAGAGGAGAAGTAAACTGCTTATAAAAAACCATTTTTTCATTTTAGTTGATTAATTTTCTGATTGTAAATTCATCATCTGACAAGCCTTGATCATATTTAGGTTGAATCATTTGAATTTGAGTTTTACTTCCTTTTTTCAGGTCAAACATAATAATTTCAGTTGGAGACCAATATTTACCCACTTTTTCAAATGTATAGGCAGTCTCTTTGATTTTTTCATTTTTTTGATTATAAAAGTCAGTTGAAATAGGATAATACTCTGTTTTATGAATCTTGGCTATAATTTTGGAATACTCACTTTTTGCTTTAGGAGTGAGTTCAAGAACGTAATGTTTGTCGGTGGTTTCTATCAACTTGGCATTATATTTATCACTAAATGGTTGTGCCTGCATATCATCATAAGAGAAGTCTGTACCGGCAAATTTTTGTGTTTTAACGCTACTGGCTATGCGTCTCTCTTTTCCAAAAGCGGGCATGTAGATATACATCACATCGTTAGGGAGTGAAAGCATGGCAATACCTGCCTGTGATGCGGGTGAAGTAAATCGGAATAATCTCATTTCTTGTCCTTTTTGAATTACAGTAGACTCCCGTACCTCTTGTTTCCCACTTTTAGAAGTGATGATAATCTTGTTTTTAGCTGAAAGATCTTTAGCTGAAAACATCACTTGATCTAGTTTTTTTAAAATTTCTGTTCCGGTTTGGGCATATCCTTGATATCCTAAACCTAAGCTAAATAAAATAGCTAATAGAATGGCTGTTAATTTTTTCATAGTTTTATTTTTTATTTGTTAATTTTCAATTTTCAATTTGTTTATACTAAGCCTTTAAGGCGGCGTCTTTTAAATCTCATGTTAATCAGTACCGGTAGTAGAGTGAGTGCTCCAATAGATGAAAAGAGCATTGAAAGGGCAATCAACAAGCCCATATATTGCATAGGAATCAGATGTGAGAAGATCAACACACTGAATCCGACACCCACAGAGATGGCGTTGATCAGAATTGATTTTCCAATAATCAGGATTGAACTTTCAGTTGCTTTTGCAATATCTCCGGTTACTTTGTAATAGTAGTTGAATGCGTTCATGGTATGAATAGAGTAGTCTATACCGATTCCCAGAACAATACTGGCAACAGAAACGGTGGCGACATCCAGTGCAATACCGGTATAGCCCATAAATCCAAAAATAGTAACCACGGTTGCCAGGATCGGGGTAATTCCCATAAGTCCGAAGGGGAGCGATCTTAAGGAGATGGTTACCAGCAAAAGTACCAGTACAATAGCGATGCCTAAACTTCCTAACTGGCTTTTTAGCAGGCTCTTATCCATATTAACGTATACAGAAGGGACACCACTCAGTTCAATCTGACAATCTTCACTTTGATGTTCTGCGATATATTTTTCCATATCATCAATAAATTCTTGGGTATCGGTAGTACTGATAGAAGCAAAGCGGGTTTGGATCAGTGCTTCATCCAAATCATCCGATACCAGTTGTCCCATGATCTCTTGTCCCTCCAATAAAAACCACAGTTGTTCTACCTTTGCCCGATCATCCGGGATTTGCATTCCCTCACCCATGGCATCGTTCATTTGTTCTACCAGATCAGCAACGGAAGTGATGTTGGAAATATGGGGATTTTTCTTCATAAATAGGGCACACGCTTTCATTTTGTGTAAAAACTCAGGATCCTGAACATCTCCTTTAAAGCGAACAAAGACCGGTGCGGAGCCTCCAAAATGATCTTGAAGTGTTACTTCAGCCAAACGGGTTTCACTCTTTTCAGGGAAGAAGGAAGCTAAGTTAGTACTTCGGTTAATAAAAAATGTACCTACAATACCGATTACCACAATAATACCCCATGTTGCGAGTATATGTTTCGGATATTTAACTACCAGTTTGCTAATAGGTTGGAGTATGTATCGATTGAGTAACGGATTTTCAGTTTTCCGTTTTTTCTTCTTAGGAGGAGCGAAAGAGAGAACTGCCGGTACAAAACTAAGCGCTAACAAGAAGGAGAAGAAGGTTCCCACGGCAGCGAAGATCCCGAAATCCTTGATCATAGTCAAATAGGATCCGAAAATAAAGGAAACAAAACCGAATACGGTAGTCAGTGAAGATAGAAATACGGGAAGGATGAGGTATCCGAGTGACTTTACTATGCCGGCATGGTAATCCTCCTGCTGGTTTTCTGTAACGTGATTGATGACATGGATAGCATAGGCGCTTCCCACGGCAAACAGCACTACAGGGATAATCCCTCCAATCATGGTAATGTGGTATCCCAAAATGGACATCAAACCCAAGGTCCAGGTAATCGCAATACCTACAGAAATGAGTGGTAGAATTCCCCCCCTTAATGATCTAAAACTCAAAAAGAGTATAATTAAAAGGGCAATAAAGACGGTCGGAATGAGCCAGAGCATGTCGTTAAAAATGATATCGGATAACTCCATCATCATCATCGGGAGTCCTCCGTAGAGAATCTTCTGATCCAATTGCAGTCCGTTAATCTCTTTACGTATGGCATTTCCTACATCCTCTTGATTGACATCGGCAGATATTGTAAATATGATAATGGTAGCCTTATGGTCGGTTGAAACAATGGCCCCCTGATACATCTCTTGCTCTTCAACCCGTTTTTTAAGAGCCTTGAGTTGTTCATCGCTGTAGGGTAGCAGATCGGTATCGACCAGGTGTCCCACTTCTATACCATATTCATCAGAATAGATATCGATGACGTTCGTTAAACTGTTGACACTCTCAATTCCATCACTATTTTGGATTAATTCAGTGATGGTGTTAATATCTGATAAAGTACGATTGGAGTAAAGGGAATCACTTTTAATAATCACTACACCCATGGCACTTCCCTGGTATTTTTCTCCAATCTCCTTGTAGAGCACAGCAGCAGGATCATCTTCCGGCAATGAGTTGATGATGTCAGAGTTGATCTTGAGATCCATCATTTTTATTCCCATAAAAACGGTGATGGCAGCAATAACTAGAATTACTAAAATTCTATATTTGATAATAAATTTTGATACTTTGTTCATGTTAGTAGTAGTTTTTTCTGTTTTTTCTTTATACTTTTTACACTTTTGTTGTTTTTAAGTCAGTTTATTGTTAAATTAATTATATAATGTTATTAATATAAATCGATTTTAAATTTTAAGGTCTGATACCTTTGATGAGAATCTCAATCAGATCATCAAAGTGAGGAGCAAATTCTTCAAATCTTTTTTGTACGAAGAACGATATTTCCGTATTTTTGGAAATGAGAAAGAACACCTCCACAGCCATATTCAAATTTAATTTAGGGTCAACAACTCCTTCCTCTATTCCTTTTTGGACTATATTTTTAAAGAAATTCTTTTCCCACAATGAAAACTGAGTTCTCACATCATCCAGGAAAGCAAAGCGTTCATTCAAGTCAGCTTTAAGTGCTTCATGGTATATTTCCGCTTTTGAAAGCAACTCCATTCGTTTTTTTAGGTAAAAAAATATCAATCTGTCATTGGCTCCATTGTGTTCTTTGACAACCTCCGATAAACCCGATTTAACACCTTCCAATTCACGTGCAAGAACCTCCTTAAAGAGATCCTCTTTGCTTCTAAAGTGGTAATAAAGAGATCCTTTGGCTTTTCTTGCGACTTTTGCAACTTCATCCATTGAAGTCTTATAAAATCCATATTTAGCAAATAGATTTCCTGCAACCTGAACGATGGTATCT
>JAKPTX010000073.1 GCA_029570835.1 Bacteroidota bacterium | reverse complement strand
GTTGATTACTCAAGTATGGAAAAGTATAGTGCTGACGATTGTACCTGGTGAAATTCTGTAATTACTTTTCTCTGGCCAGGGAGGAGATAAATATGGCATTCGGCAGGTTGAGGTCAATTCTGCGGCCGGCAAATGTCAGTGGTTTTCTCTGCACCCATGGGATGAATGGCTTTCTCCTTTTTAGTGGGAGAAGAGGTTTTACCTGGATAGGGTGATTAGTGGATATCGGTTGGTTGAAATGCTTCCTTTAGCCTCAGTCATCCAACGGATTTCATGGAATTATCAATGAACTTATTCCGTTTGCGGAAAAATTGTCATGATTGTTACCTCCTCCAGCGCTCCTCTTCCTGATTGCCATCCAGGTATATGGTTGCTTTTGCGATTTTGTTCCTTGCTGCCAACGCAGATTGTTTACCACTAAAAATTATGTTAAATTATGCTTCCCCTTGGGATTCTTTTACTTCCTAATAATTGCAAATCCTCCAGCAGAAATAGTAAAAGCTTCACGCATGTTATACGCTCCAACTTCTCCTTCACGATACCAGAAATTCATTATTCCATTCGCCCCCAACTTTTTGCTCATAAAATATAGACTGTCTAATAACTCTGATGAAGGAATTATGTCACACCCAAAATTGCTTTCTAAAAGACTCTTCTTTTCGTAGGTATAACATTTCGGTATGATTTTGTATGAAACAACTCCCACTGGTTCATATTCTTCTGTATAGGTTTCTGTTGTAATCATGAAACCCTTTTCTGTATAGGGTCTAAAATCGATCAAACGAGCTATATCCCTTCTGGGATAGATCTTTGGTGCACAATTGGAAAGTAACACAACTAACACTATAATTGCCAACTTTTTCATAACGTAGGATTTACATTTTATACAAAACTACTAAATCGAATTCATTTATCTTATGTCATTCCCGTATTTGTATTGGTGATTTCTTAGTAGGTAATTCAAAAACTTGTATGTTGCTGAATTTTGTTTTTACCTGTTACTTTTCCGCAAGGATATCCGTAGGATTTGTTGTATTGGCTTTCTCTCCAGCCCGGAATTCCTTATAATCATTTCTGTTATTTTCCCCAGGAAGGAAGTAAACGGAATAATTAAAGTGATTTAAAATCGACAAGCGTTTTTCTATTGAACGATTAAGCTTTCCTGCTCTAATCAAAATGATTATTTTGAGCTTTTAGCCCTTCTACCTCCCCTGAAATAAGATCCACCCCCCCATTGTAAACCAACCTTCCTTACACCCCCCCTTCCTTTTTGAT
>JAKPTX010000059.1 GCA_029570835.1 Bacteroidota bacterium | reverse complement strand
AACACCCTATAAATCAATAATATCAATGAGATATATGAAGTATTTGACCATTTTCAATTTTTAACTTTCAATTTTCGACCCCGTAATTCGCAATTGGATCACTATTTTTCCTTAAGGAATAATATTAGCGAGTGGGGAAATAAATTTGAAAAAAGGAAAGCCTTGTCTGCCCCCCTTTTTTTTTATTTCCAAAAAAAGAAAAAAATCTTTTAAAGGCGAAAGTCGAAAATCGAAAATCGGAAGTCGAAAGTTTTTAAAATTGAGCTACTCGGGACGCGACTACTACACGTTTTCCTTAGACACTCAGGACATCTTGAAGTCGCATCCCGAGTGAACCTTCTACCTTCTACCGTCTACCTTCTACCTTGTAAACCGTAATTCGTAATTCGTAATTGATCCTGTACGTCCTAAAAGCGAAATATTTTAGAGTGGGGTAGTGGGATATCAAAAAAGGGATGAATGTGCTGCCCCCCATTATTTTTATTTCAAAAAAGAAAAAGAAATTAGAAATATGAAGAAACCCTTTTATTAAATGCCTGATAATTAAGTAATTCTAAATTCTAAATTAAAAAAACTTCCGCCTTCCGCCCTCCGCCTTCCGCCTTCAAAAGATTTCTTACTTCTTATTTCCCACTTTATCTGTATCTTTGTTTCTTGAATTACAACGTCAGCGTTTATGTAAAAAGATCGGAAAATGAAATTAGAAAAAAAAACTTGTAATAACTGTTTATTAGATGATAGCATTGAAGGAGTTGTCTTAGACCATAATGGAGTCTGTAATTATTGTAATGCATACAAACCCATAGTTCCGTACGGCGAGTCGCATTTGTTGAAGATATTACAAAAAGCAAAAAATAAGAAAAGAACTTATGATGCCCTTGTCCCGTTGAGTGGAGGAAAAGATAGTACTTACGTTTTATATTTAGCCGTAAAAAAATATAATCTTAGAGTTTTAACTTACACTTATGATAACGGGTTTATGAGTGATTTTGCAAAACAAAATATTCAAACTTCGGTTGCAAAATGTAAAGTTGATCATATTTGGGTAAAACACAATGAAGAATTAATTCACAATCTTTATCGGACAGTCCTTAAACTTTCCGGAGAAATATGCGGAGTTTGTGGTATTGGCATTGAAAGAAGTATGCTCAAAATTTCTGAAGCGTACAAAACTCCTTTGATTCTGTTAGGGCATACTGCTTCAGAACAAAATTCATTTACATCGGAAAATATTTACGATCAGGATAGATTAAAAGCTATTCTCAAAAAAGATAAGAAAATCAGCAACTCAATGATTGACCGTTTTCTGATTTATCCAAAATTGAATTTTATCAGTAGCTACCTTTATACTAAGATGGGACGTTTTGGAAAAAAGGTTAACATTTTGTATTATTTGGATAATCCTTCAGATAAGGAAATTGGAGAAATCCTCAAAAAAGAGATGGATTGGAAAGAGCCTGCTGAGTCCGAGTATACAAGACATTTTGATTGTATCGCGGAACCGTTTACCAATTTCATTAGGGAAAAAAGATTTGGTACTTCAAGACGATTGCCACAATTAAGCAACATGATTAGAAGCGGTGAAATAAGCAAAGAAGAAGCCCTTAAAATCATTTTAAGTGACAGAGAAATGATGCAAAAAGCTAATTTTGAAGATGTTATGGAAAAATTGAATCTCACAGAGAGCGATATTGAAGAGATCGGCAATATTCCCCAAAATGTTTTTGGCGATGTGAAATCCTTGTCGAATGTAATTTTTGAAAAAGTTAGAAAAATGATAAAAAAGAATAAACATTAAGTAATGCAACTGCATGTAATACACGAAACGTCAAATATAAAAAATACACACGATGAAATTACATAAACTCAACCATCAAGCTGATAATGAGAATATAAAATTGAATGAATTGATTTCTCAATTCACAAAACTGTTAGCTGAATTAGAAAAAAGGGAATTACCGGATGAAATAGTGAGTTCCATCAATAATGACATTGACGAAATCAATGCAGTTACAAATACCGGGAATGAATTGAAGAAACAGATCGAATGGAGAGTGCAAAAAATACTTAAATTGCTGGAAAAAAATCTTAAACTCGTACCCAAAAATTACTATCGAAATATGTGGATGGTACTAGGAATCGCTGTATTTGGTCTTCCAATCGGTATTTTGATGGGAGTGTGTTGGGATAGTATGGCCTATTTGTCAATAGGCTTACCCATTGGACTCGTCATCGGACTTGGATTGGGTGCCGGAATGGACAATAAAGCATTAAAAGAAGGCAGACAATTGGACGTGGATATAAATTAGAATAAATTATAACCGAACTGTTTGATATACTGGATTATCTGGGCAATAAAACAGGTCAACAAATGGAAAGAAAAATAGTCCATAGCCATGGCTATTGGCACCGTACACGACATATTCATCCGATAAACTCACAAAAACAAACCATCTTTTTTCAACTACGTGATGCTTCAAAAGACCTCTATCCTATGTTGCTGGATACTGCGGCAGCAGGACATAATGCGGCGGGGGAGTCAGCAGAAGATGCTTTACGTGAACTGTATGAGGAGCTGGGAATTCAAATTGAGCGAATCAATCAATCACATGTAAAGCTTTTCGGAAAGAATCTTAAAAACCCAATGGATGGATTATTGATTGATATTCTTTCCCCTCACATATCCATACATGAGCAAACCCATCCTAAAGTTATGGACTATGAAATTCAGGATGTTTCATTCCTGGATTCGCCCCTTTCAGTGGACGATTTTGATTTGGACATCAAAGAGGTTTTTGCCATAGTTGAGTTCAGTCAAAATGATTTGTATAATTTGTTTACTCACAAAGCAGACAGAGTCAAAAATATCGCCGGTAAAAAGTTTATCAACGACATAGAACTGGTCGATTTCATCGCCGAGTGGAGTTTTGCCGATTTTTTACCCTCCCCGGACAATTACTTCGGAAAATGTGTCGACATAGCCAAAAGAATCGCCAACGGCGAAAGAATCTTTCTGGGGATTTGAAATTTTAAAGTCGAAATAAATCCTAACTTGATATTAACTCGGGGCGCGACTTTGAGTCGCACCCCGAGTAGTTCAACTTAAAAACTTCCGACTTTTTATTTCCCTCCTTTGGAGGGCTAGGGTAGGTATAATTCGTAATTCGTAATTCGTAATTCGTAATTCGTAATTCGTAATTCGTAATTGGATTCCGCCTTCCGCCTTCCGCCTTCAAAATAATCCTTTAATCCTTTAATCCTAAAAATCCTAGTTCAAGTTTTTGTTGTACCTTTGCTGATTGAATTGGACGTTATCTACATCACATGAGAAAAGTACTAGCAATAATGATGATGCTCATTGGAGTGCTTGAAGTTACATTGGCTCAAGAGATTCAAGCTCCCGACAAGATTTCAATCAGCGATGAATTTTATGCACTAAGGACTCATTACTTTTATGAGTATGAGTTAACATTGAAGGATAATTACTACTCCATTGAAGCGATAACCTATACAGAGAATGGAAAAGATCAAAAAGAGAATAAAAGTTGGGAAACTATTGACAAAAAATTAGTGGAAGATGTTCTTTTACTCATAAAACAGCAACCATCCAAAGAAATTCAAGTCACTGACTTTCAAGATCTATTTACCTTAGACGCCATCAATCACTTTTTGCAAAAAGAGGCTTATCGATATTGGATAACCGATAAATATCAAAAGGAATTTATAATTGAAGAATTTACAAATCCCGAAAAACTGCAAAATAATCTGAACTCCTATTTTCAAAACTACGATGAATCGGATGGTGTAGATGGTAGATTTTCCGAAGTGAAAATATACTTTCATTATGCAGACACGGTTATATCTGTAAGTTCAAAATCAATTTTATCTTTTGGGTTACCTATTGAAATCAATGGAGAGAAAGTTTACTCACCCCAATTGGCAAAACTAATGGGTGAACTTATCCCTAAAAGTAAAACAGAACGAAACGAACAATTTGAAGGCAAAGGACTGTTTTCAGCAGTTGTACGGAATACAATAATTAATCATAGAAGTGAATTAGAGAGACTTGAGGCAAAAAGCTATCAAATTTATATTGATACTTTGGAGACAACGTTTACGGTATCAGATGCAAAAGTTGTTAATGGGAAATCTTCAATGAACTGGAGTGGTGATGAAAAAAGATTAAACTGTACATTGACCCACCCTTCAATGGGTCCAAATCTTTCAATTCAATATTCCACCCTAATAGTAGATGGAAAAATTAAACATCCTGTTTCACAAATCATAGCAGATTATAGACAGCTTTACTCTTTAGTCAAAAGTTCCCCGTTTTTTCAGGGATATTTGACCGGCAATAAAAAAGGACATCTGACCATTATTTATGATGATCATAGTTGTTTTACTGATCAAGCAAAGCAATATATCATAGAAAAGTGTAAAAAGCTAAATAATACAGATAGTTTTGAGAACGCAGTTTTCATAAAATTAGAAGATGAATCGGGGAGTACCTCACGTTGGGTACTCTTACCCAATGGGAAATATTTTAGTTTAGCAAATTCGTAATACGAAATTCGTAATTGATCACAACTGCTCCCAAAGGCGTAATATTCCAGAGTGGGGAAATGAAATAACTAAAAAGCGAAAGATGATCTGCCCCCCTTTTATTTAAATTTAAAAATAATATAAATAACTAAATATCAATGGGATATATTAAAAAATAATTCAATTCCGAAATCCGAAATCCGAAATCCGAAATGTTATTGTATTTTTGCTACTTAATTAAATGACACCCTCATAATTAATGAAAAATAGAATTTATATACAAGACTGGTTAGAATTAAAACCATACGCGAAACCAACAGCAGTTGACGACTATTATCTAAAGCTATCCAATGATGTTCAGAAGGTGATTGCAACCGATAAAAAAGCATTCGCCCTGCAGATGTTTCTGGATAAAGAACAGATTAACTTGTTGTCATGCTTTCTGACATCATATTTCGAAGACTTGATTTCAGGAACCAATATATGGAACTCTTTTGTGAGAATGCATCACAGATTATATGGAAAGCAACTCCCATTTTATAATTTGGATGAGTATTATGAAGAAGAAATTAATGCTCAAGATGTCAGTTTTTTAATCTGCTATTTTATCAATTCCGTGCAAGAAGAGAAATTTTATTCTCCTTTCAGCTCTTTTATCACCGAAGCAGCGGAAAAGATATATGAACTGTTTGATAAAGAGTGGGAGTATGCTCCGGAAAATGAATATTTGAAGACGTTTTACCAAATTGACCCCCAAGAAAAGGAGTATTACGTTGCCCGCAAACTCATTGATAGAGTGTTATTTGATACTTATCTTTTTTATCCGGATACATCATTGAGATTACAAGAACAAATATCGGAGATCTTTGAAAATAAAGAAAATGATGATGACGTAATGATGTATATCCATAATTCCCGGGATGGGATGATATTTCGAGCGCATACCAGGTTACTTGCTTTAAAAGGACAAGTGTGGGTTGCTGAAATTTTAGGTTCAAATCATCCTCTGCATCAAGATTTTCTGGACATTTCGAATAAAATTCTAGGATTATTCCTGTATAAAGGACAAGACGACAATAATATTTTCATTGAGCATATTGCTTCAGGTAAAAAATTCAACATGACAAAGAAATCTTTCGAGCGTTCACATGTTTTGACAGAAGTGGATACCATCATGTTTCTCGGTATTGTTAGGTGGCAAGGCGAATGGTGGTTTTCCGGTACGTTTTTCAAACAGTCTTTTGATCCAGATGTAATACTTGAAGAAAAAAGTTCAATGGAAAGTAGATCAGTAGTTAACTTTTTGGACTATCCAAATCCGGAGATTGATGAGATACTCAGAAAACAAATATTAGCTTTTAAAAATTACAATAATGACTCACTTATCGCATTTTTGCCATCGGATAAAATTGAGGAGTTTTATAAAGGATACATGGAGTTTTATAATGAAACTTTAAATCTGTCGGAAAAGGAGGTCAGGAAGGCAAAACAAAGGTTGAAAAATGATGGTTTTATTGTCAAAGAAACGCACAAGGATTTTTCTGAAATAGCTGAAACAGGATTGGTTTTCTTTAATCAGAAGGGCGGAGTCGAAATAGGATTGGGTGTTAATTCTGCTTTTCCGCTCCCTTCCAATCCATACTTCAAAGAGGAAGATAGTGAAGAAGATGTGATGTTTTTATTGATGCATGAAAGTCTTTCAAAAGAACTGGTGTTGTACTGTATTGAACATTGTAAGTCCAGGTTGTCCTTTTTTGCTGACGGTGTCGGAAAACGATACCTCGAAGATTTCGATTTCCTGCTCAGGTTCTGGAAAAAAGGCAATTATCATACCGTACCATCCATAACTATCGCCGGAAAAGACTAAGCATAAGCAACTGTAGTTTGTCTGCCCCAAACGCCTTACAACTTTGTTACCACCGTTACTGTAACCGCCGTAACAGTAATTTAGAATTTAGATTTTAGAATTTAGAATTACTTAATTGTCAGTTATTTATTTGAATATCAGAGAATTATATTAAATAATTGATTGTTTCATATTTCTTTCTTACTTCTTCTTTCTTACTTCTTATTTGGTATTTTAAATAAAAGGGGGGCAGAATGGATATTCCTTTTTAGTCATATTATTTCCCCACTCGGCAAAGGGCAGGGACAAGCCCAGCCCCTACAATCGCATTTAATTAAAATTCATGTTTCGTAATTCGTAATTCGTAATTCGTAATTGATTTCATTCCGCCTTCCGCCTTTCGCCTTTCGCCTTTTTTTCTACCTTCTACCTTCTACCTTCTACCTTCTACCTTCAATTACATATCCGTCAGCGTTATCGTTTCAATATCCGAAATCTCTTTTATCGCTTCAATCATCGGTTCCAGCGGTTGTATGGCGGAATCCTGGATTTTAATGCGGTATTCGGAGTGATTGGCTTCAAGGTTTTTGGAGAATGTAACACCATAAATATAGATTTTATGGTCGCGGATAATCGATGTAATCTGGTCAATATCAGGATTATATCTCTTGAATTTGATAATGAGTTGCTTGGCATCGCCCGACATGGCGCGGTAACGGTCCGATCTTTCCAAAATAATTAAGATTAAAACCGCGGTGATGGTTAAAATGATCGCGGGGAGAAACATGCCAGCCCCGGCACACATCCCGACAATGGCAACCAATAGAATAGAAGCAGCGGTAGTCAATCCGTGTACGTTTCCTTTACTCTGAATGATCGTACCCGCACCCAAAAAGCCAACACCGGTAACCAGCTGAGCTGCAATTCTTCCGGGATCACCGTTCAAAAAGTGAGGATAACTCTGTGGAATCCAGATAGATATCAAAACTGCTCCGGTGGATGCCAATCCAATCAAGGCAAAAGTACGCGCACCGGCACTTTGTCTGCGCCTTTGACGTTCCATACCAATAATAATCGATAAGATCAACCCGATTCCTAATCTTATTATCGAAGAATAGGTGTTGATTTCAACGGTGTTAAAATTTTCAATAAATTGTTCAATCATGATTATCAATCCATTAAGTGACACAAAATAAGAATATGTTTTCCTTGTAAGGTAGTTGCAAATAGCGATTGATCGCCTCCCTCTTTAATTTGCAGTTGCTGACGCAAAGCGTTGGTACTCATCGGGAAATTGCGAACAGCCAGGTGATAGAACCCTCCTTTTTGAATCTCCTGTTTCAGTTCTCCCTTGCTCCAGCCCAGCACTTTATCCACTCTGAATATTTTACCGGGAAATTCAGCAACCGGCTCATCGGAAGTGTACAAATGGGAGTGGAGATCCAGCTTTTTAAGGCGAAACCGTTCTCCCACCAGTTTAAAAGCACCCGCTTTCAGCACATTACCGTAGGGTTCATATATATATTGTTCAACCTGATCTGCAAATGTCGAACTGCAATTCTCCTCCTCATCGCTGTTAAAGTTGAAGGTGATGGGGGCGGAATCGGTAATGTTGACCGTAAAAATCGGGATAGAAGGTTGTTTCGGACGATCTTCAAGCTGGATCACCACCTCTTTACATTCATTTTTAACTGAAATAATGTGCACCACAGCCAGCCCGGGCAGCCTGTTCATAAGCTGTTTCAGGTCAATCATCGGGGAGAGTTTTACAATAACCTTCCCCCCTTTTTTTATTAAATCAAAATAAAGATCCAAAATATTAGGCGAACAATCCTCAAGCAGAACCAGTTTGCTTCCTTGTACACTGCGCCGGTCGGGATCAATATAGAAAGTAATATTCTCCCTGTTTTCGGGTGTAAAGTTCTCGATAAACTCCTCAGCATCAGAATGATGAATGTCGAAGTTTGGCACATTCAATGCCTTGAAGTTATGTTTCAGAATCTCACAAAGCTCCCGATTGGGCTCGACACAAGTCAGCCGGTTAAAGCGGGAGGAGAGCCAAAAAGCATCGACCCCAAAGCCGGCATTCAAGTCGATGAGGTGTTTCCCGGAGAAGAGATTCGCCTTGTATTGCGCGCTCTTTTCCGACGAAGCCTGCTCAACGGAGAGGGGAGCAGGGAAGATCAAATCCTCACGGGAATACCAAAAGGGTAACTTCTTTTCCGCCTTCTGTCTGGACGCAATTTGCTGATATGCAAAGGGATAGTCGATTTCAGGCACCCGCTTTTTGAGCAACATCAACCTCGGCAGATCATCTTGCAAATGATCCTGAATAAATGCCCTGGTTTCCTGATTTACCTTTATTCCCGCGCCCATTCAATCAAAAGTTTAATGCGCAAAATTAATGAATTGTTTTGAAAACACAATCTTTTTTACACTGTAGCGGGCTTTATTCCAAATATTACTATATTTTTGTAAAAAAGTTGAATATGATTCTGGTTAAAGGTATTGAAAAAAGTTACGGCGACCTTAAAGTGTTGAAAAACATCAATTTAGAGATTGAAAAGTTTAAAATCACCACCATTGTGGGGGCTTCGGGTGCCGGAAAATCGACCCTATTGCACCTGATCGGCACTTTGGACAGACCCGATTCCGGTGAGATTTTAATCGATGATGTTTCGGTTTTTCAATTGAACGACAAGGAGTTGGCTGCCTATCGGAACAAAAATATCGGATTTATTTTCCAGTTTCATCATCTTTTGCCCGAATTTTCAGCCGTAGAAAATGTAGCTTTGCCTGCCATGATTGCCGGTCTCTCCAAGAAAAATGCCATCAAAAAAGCAACGGAAATTCTGGAATTTTTAAAGCTGAAGGAGCGTTTACATCATAAACCCTCGCAACTTTCCGGCGGGGAGCAGCAGAGAGTCGCGGTAGCCAGAGCGCTCATTAATCAGCCGCAGTTGATACTGGCAGACGAACCCTCCGGCAATCTGGATTCCGAAAATGCCAGGAGTTTGCATCAACTTTTCTTTGATTTACGCGACCAATTCAGCCAAACCTTCATCATCGTCACCCACAACGAAGAACTCGCACAACTTTCAGACCGCCAAATCCTACTCAAAGACGGCATGGTTCAATAGCTCATTCCGACCTGAATAATTTCTTTCTTTTTTTCTTTTTTGAAATAATAAAAAAAGGGGGGGAGGACATCCATCGCTTTTCCGACTTTCATCTCTTGTTTTTACTTCTTTTTCTCAAATCACATCCAAAACCATTTTTTAGATCCTCTTTTTTAACCTTAAAAAC
This sequence comes from Bacteroidota bacterium, assembly GCA_029570835.1. Taxonomy (GTDB): domain Bacteria; phylum Bacteroidota; class Bacteroidia; order Bacteroidales; family WCHB1-69; genus UBA5429. Next base: position 4,385 of record JAKPTX010000059.1, on the reverse strand, counting down.
CCCTTTTTTAACCCTATGTTATCCACTTTGATATGTTGATAATAAAAATATTAAAATTTTTTCTCATTGATTATCAACATTTAAGAATTTATTTGTCAAAAAAGAATGAAATTTTATCCGAGTATATCGAAAAAGGTTGTATTTTTGCAGTCCTGTTTTTGAGGGAGTGGGGGTTGTGTAGAAAGGGTTAAGGAAAAGTGAAGAAACGGTTAAAACAGGAAGTTCTTTGAAAGAATGGAAAGATGTAGCAAACAACTCGAAAATTTTTTTGAGATCCAAGCGAACAAGTCGGGACAGACCAAGCGTACATAGTACGCACCAACAATAATTAACTTTATTTAATATGGAGAGTTTGATCCTGGCTCAGGATGAACGCTGGCGGCAGGCTTAATACATGCAAGTCGAACGGTAACAGAGCTAGCAATAGCTGCTGACGAGTGGCGCACGGGTGCGTAACGCGTATGCAACCTACCTATAATTGGAACATAACGTTGAGAAATTAGCGCTAATATTCCATGTGAATGTAAAACGGCATCGTTTCACATTTAAAGATTTATTGATTATAGATGGGCATGCGTATCATTAGCTAGTTGGTAAGGTAACGGCTCACCAAGGCAACGATGATTCGGGGTTCTGAGAGGATATCCCCCCACACTGGAACTGAGACACGGTCCAGACTCCTACGGGAGGCAGCAGTAGGGAATATTGGGCAATGGAGGCAACTCTGACCCAGCCATGCCGCGTGAAGGAATACAGCCCTATGGGTTTTAAACTTCTTTTATTATAGAGTAACCGGAGGTACGCGTACCTCTCTGCAAGTATATAATGAATAAGGATCGGCTAACTCCGTGCCAGCAGCCGCGGTAATACGGAGGATCCGAGCGTTATCCGGATTTATTGGGTTTAAAGGGTGCGCAGGCTGACCGATAAGTCAGGGGTGAAAAATTTCAGCTTAACTGGAATCGTGCCTTTGATACTGTCGGACTAGAGTGTAACTGACGTGACTGGAATGTGCCGTGTAGCGGTGAAATGCTTAGATATGTCACAGAACGCCGATCGTGAAGACAGGTCACGAAGTTACTACTGACGCTCATGCACGAAAGCGTGGGGATCAAACAGGATTAGATACCCTGGTAGTCCACGCTGTAAACGATGATTACTCGTTGTTGGGCAGCAATGCTCAGTGGCCAAGCGAAAGTGATAAGTAATCCACCTGGGGAGTACGATCGCAAGGTTGAAACTCAAAGGAATTGACGGGGGCCCGCACAAGCGGAGGAGCATGTGGTTTAATTCGATGATACGCGAGGAACCTTACCTGGGCTTGAATGCTATACTTCGCAAGAAGGTGTCCGCAGAAATGTGGATGAAAATTGCAAGGTGCTGCATGGCTGTCGTCAGCTCGTGCCGTGAGGTGTCGGGTTAAGTCCCATAACGAGCGCAACCCCTATTGTTAGTTGCCATCAGGTAATGCTGGGCACTCTAGCGAAACTGCCTACGCAAGTAGTGAGGAAGGTGGGGATGACGTCAAGTCAGCACGGCCCTTACGCCCAGGGCTACACACGTGCTACAATGGCCGGTACAGAGGGCAGCTACCAGGTGACTGGATGCAAATCTCTAAAACCGGTCTCAGTTCGGATCGAAGTCTGCAACTCGACTTCGTGAAGTTGGATTCGCTAGTAATCGGATATCAGCAATGATCCGGTGAATACGTTCCCGGGCCTTGTACACACCGCCCGTCAAGCCATGGAAGTCGGGAGTACCTGAAGTCGATGACCGCAAGGAATTGCCTATGGTAAAACTGATGACTGGGGCTAAGTCGTAACAAGGTAGCCGTACCGGAAGGTGTGGCTGGAATACCTCCTTTCTAGAGTGATTTATTATTTTCCGGATTTTCCGGAAAGATATTCCTCTTTCTTACTCTTTCTTCATTATTTATAATGATTGCCCACAACGAGCTCAGCTTAGGGCTCTTAAACAGCAATGCAATAGTCTCGTAGCTCAGCTGGTTAGAGCACTACACTGATAATGTAGGGGTCAGCAGTTCAAATCTGCTCGAGACTACAAATTCGTTTTGGGGGATTAGCTCAGCTGGCTAGAGCACCTGCCTTGCACGCAGGGGGTCAACGGTTCGAATCCGTTATTCTCCACAAAATTGTTCTTTAAAATACTTATTTCAGAATGGCTCGACAGAGCAAATTTTTAAAAAATTCTCAGGTGATACTGAAATTCTGATCAAATTACCGTAAGGTAAATAAGTTCTTTGACATATTGGAAGAAAATACAATAATTGATGATTAATCGAGAAAAACTCAAGCATCTATATAATAGATTAAGTACAAGAAAGTAATTAAGAGTGTATGGAGGATGCCTTGGCTCTCAGAGACGATGAAGGACGTGACCAGCTGCGATAAGCTTCGGGGAGGCGCTAATAGCCTTTGATCCGGAGATTTCCGAATGGGGAAACCTGTTCCGATGAAGTCGGAATATCCCGCAAGGGAAGTCAACCCACCGAACTGAAACATCTTAGTAAGTGGAGGAAGAGAAAACAATAGTGATTCCCTAAGTAGTGGCGAGCGAACGGGGAACAGCCCAAATCCCGATTGTTAAGGCAATCGGGAGGTTGTAGGACTGCAACGTGGACTGCAAATTTATAATGGAACATTTCTGGAAAGCTAGACCATAGCGGGTGATAGTCCCGTACATGAAATGAATTTGCTACCTAGCAGTATCCTGAGTACCGCGGGACCGGAGAAATCCTGTGGGAATCTGCCAGCACCATCTGGTAAGGCTAAATACTACTGAGAGACCGATAGCGAACAAGTACTGTGAAGGAAAGGTGAAAAGAACCTCGAACAGAGGAGTGAAATAGAACCTGAAACCGTACACTTACAAGCGGTCGGAGGCCAACACCATGCTTGCATGGTTAGTAGCTAACGGCGTGCCTTTTGCATAATGAGCCTACGAGTTACTCCTCACTAGCAAGGTTAATTCTGTTTACGGAAGGAGCCGAAGCGAAAGCAAGTCTGAATAGGGCGTGTAGTTAGTGGGGGTAGACGCGAAACTTTGTGATCTACACATGACCAGGTTGAAGTCAGCGTAACAGTTGATGGAGGACCGAACCAGTTGACGTTGAAAAGTCTTTGGATGAGTTGTGTGTAGGGGTGAAAGGCTAATCAAACTGAGAGATAGCTCGTACTCCCCGAAATGTTTCTAGGAACAGCCTCGAGGTATGAGTATCATAGAGGTAGAGCTACTGATTGGACTAGGGGGCTTCACCGCCTGCCAAATCCTGACAAACTCCGAATGCTATGATATATACTCGGGAGTGAGGCGCTGGGTGCTAAGGTCCAGTGCCGAGAGGGAAATAACCCAGACCATCAGCTAAGGTCCCCAAATTTATGCTAAGTTGGTTTAACGAAGTCTGATTGCATTGACAGCTAGGATGTTGGCTTGGAAGCAGCCATTCATTTAAAGAGTGCGTAACAGCTCACTAGTCGAGCGATCGGGCGTGAATAATAATCGGGCATAAGCATAATACCGAAGCTATGGAATTGAAGCAATTCAATTGGTAGGGGAGCATTCCAGTTGCGTCGAAGATGTATCGTAAGGTATGTTGGAGCGGCTGGAAAAGCAAATGTAGGCATAAGTAACGATAATGCAGGTGAGAAACCTGCACACCGAAAGACCAAGGTTTCCTGATCAACGCTAATCGGATCAGGGTTAGTCGGGTCCTAAGGCGAAGCCGAAAGGCGTAGTCGATGGTAAACATGTTAATATTCATGTACTTGCATATATTGCGATGGAATAACGGAGAAGTGAAAGTCCTGCGTACTGACGGAATAGTACGTTGAAGGGCGTAGGTATAAGAACTAACAGGAAAACCCGTAGTTCTTGCTGAAACCTGATAGTACCGTGAGTCTTCGGACAAGCGGATAACGGACCTAAGCATGCTTCCAAGAAAAATTTCTAAGCTTCAGATATATGCAACCCGTACCGGAAACCGACACAGGTGGTCGAGGAGAGAATCCAAAGGTGCTCGAGTGATCCATGGCTAAGGAACTAGGCAAATTAACCCTGTAACTTCGGAAAAAAGGGTCCCTATTTCGGTAGGGCGCAGAGAAATGGCCCAGGCGACTGTTTAGCAAAAACATATGGCTTTGCAAAATTTTAAGATGAAGTATAAGGCCTGACACCTGCCCGGTGCTGGAAGGTTAAGAGGAGATGTTAGTCGCAAGGCGAAGCATTGAATTGAAGCCCCAGTAAACGGCGGCCGTAACTATAACGGTCCTAAGGTAGCGAAATTCCTTGTCGGGTAAGTTCCGACCTGCACGAATGGTGTAACGATCTGGGCGCTGTCTCAGCCATGAGCTCGGTGAAATTGTAGT
>JAKPTX010000044.1 GCA_029570835.1 Bacteroidota bacterium | reverse complement strand
TCCACTGATAAAGGTATTGCTTACGGACCGCAGCCATCACTTTAATTGATTTTTGAAAAGTATAATACTCCCCGAATTTCGGACCACATGTTAAGTTGAAAAAAGTGATTAACTTTAACTGTGGAAAACATGAAAGCAAAAAGAAGAAAATTCAGTGCGGAATTTAAGGCTCGGGTAGCTATTGAGGCTATCAAAGAGCGCGAGACCCTTGCGGAACTGGCGCTTAAATTTGATGTTCATCCGAATGTGATTTCAGGGTGGAAACAAGAGTTTTTAAAACGGTCGGCTGCGGTGTTTGAGACTGCTGATGATGATGGCGCAATGAAGCAAGAGCAGGAAAAACTGTATGCCCGAATTGGTAAATTGGAAATGGAAAAAGAATGGCTCAAAAAAAAATTAGGGAGGGACGTACTGTGAAACAGTTGGCATCCTATGTATCACCAAATGAGCATCTTAGTATTCGTGTCCAATGTGAACTTTTACAGATAAGCCGAAGTAATTTTTATTTTTCGCCAAAAGGAGAAAGTGATGAAAACCTAGAGATCATGCGGCTGATGGACGATTATCATTTGGAGCATCCCTCCTATGGTGTATTGCAACAGCAGGACTATTTGTCAAGTTGCGGATTTCATGTGAATACAAAACGTGTTCGGCGATTGATGAGACTTGCCTGCATTGAAGCAATATACCCAAAACGAAATCTGAGTAAGCCGGGCGAAACAAAATACATTCGTCCGTATTTGCTCAGAAATCTTAAAATTGAAAAACCAAATCACGTATGGGCTATCGATATTACATACATTCCAATGAAAAAAGGATTTATGTATTTAACAGCCATAATAGACGTTTACAGCCGCCTTGTGGTCGGGTGGAATGTCTTCAATAGCCTGGATGCGAAAAACTCTCTGAGTGTGCTTGAAGAAGCCGTGCAGCAATATGGTAAACCAGAAATAGTAAATTCTGATCAAGGGAGCCAGTTTACATGCAAAGACTGGATTGATTGGCTTACCAAAAATGAGATTACAATCAGCATGGATGGCAAACGCAGAGCCATCGATAATATTTTTATTGAACGACTTTGGCGAACTGTAAAAAGAGATCATGTATATTTGTATCCGGCTGACAATGGAAAAGAGCTGTATGATGGGCTAAAGAATTTTTTCCATCATTACAACAATCACAAGTGCCATCAGGGTATTGGCCGAGTTGCTCCGATAAAAAGATATCAACAAGTTGCGTAGTTATGAACAAAGAAAAAAGTAGCAAAAAAGAAAGGGTTGTTAATTTCGAGAATAACT
>JAKPTX010000043.1 GCA_029570835.1 Bacteroidota bacterium | reverse complement strand
ATCGAAAGAAACTAAAATGAAAAAGAAAGTTTGCATATTTTTACTAAAACTGATGCGTTATAAACCCGATTTTGAGAGTACCCGTCATGATATTCCGCAATATGTTTTAGTTTTTGCACCTCACACCAGCTGGCGTGACTTCATCATCGGCAAACTGTTCCTTACTGCTATGGGGGTTAAAACCTCATTTTTAATCAAGCAAGAAGCGTTTATTTTTCCTTTAGGTCCTATTTTAAAAAGGTTGGGAGGAATTCCTGTCAAACATACCAACTACCACAAGTTTACCGATCAGGTTGCCGCTCTATTCAAAGACCCTAATTTAAAGAGCATTTTGGTTTGTCCTGAAGGTACCCGTCGTTGTGTTTCAACCTGGAAAAAGGGGTTTTACACTATTGGGGAGAAGGCGAATGTCCCTTTTGTTTTGGGTTATATCGACTATAACACCCGTCGCTGCGGCATGGGTCCAGTATTCTATCCCACAGGCAATTACGAAGAGGATGTACAGAAGATGCAGGAGTTTTTTTATGGCATGCGGGGACGGAGAAAGGGGCATTTTTATTGGGAAACGTTTGAAGGGAGAAGGGATTAAAAAGTCGAAAGGCGAAAGTCGAAAGGCGAAAGTCGAAAGGCGAAAGGCGAAAGGCGAAAGGCGAAAGTATTTGAAGGTAGAAAGAATTAATTACGAATTACGGGAGCGAAAATTTTAATTGATTGCGTTTATCGTAGGGACAGGTCGCGACCTGTCCGAGGAAAAATAAAACAATGAACACAGTTGTAGAGACAGTGCATGCCCAGTCTCCGTATTGTTGGGAGGAATTAAAAATCAAAATTCCATTCGCCGGTGTCGTTTTCGATGGTGAAATTGATAAAATCGACCAGGGGTTTTACCTCTTTCATGCCTTCATACAGGTAGTCTGCAAAGTCGGGTTTGAGGGCATCATCCAGCGTATAGATCGTTGAGGCACAGTAATGTTTGTGTTTCAACAGATCAACATCGGGAAAATCTTTTGGAAAACCGAGCGGTGGATTCTTTAGTACTTCGATCGGTTCGATGCCATCGTAAAACTTTTTAAATCCGGGATTGTTCAGGATTCCTTTAAATTCATCAATTTGGTAATAGATCTCTTTCCGTAACATTTTTAGATGTTCCGGCTGAGGGTTATAGAGTCCGCCTCCGAAGAAAGAATCATAGACTCCCAGATGAAGATAGTATCCGGCAAAAGGTGATGTTCTTCTCCCATTTTTTACAATATAGGCTCCAAAATGGGTTTTGTAAGGCATTTTATTTTTTGAAAAACGGATATCCCGATAGATGCGATAGACGGTATCTTTCACTTGCAAAGTAGCCAGGGAAGGGTCAATAGAGGATAAAAAGTTGAGCAGATCCCTGGTAAATGCATCAAAATTTTGCTTTGCCAAAAGGTAGCGCTCTTTGTTTTGATTGAACCACTCCCGATTGTTGTTTTGGGCGAGTTCTTTAAGAAAATCAACTGTATTTTGTTCTATTCTATTCATAGTTATTTTGTTTTCAGGGGTGCAAAAATAATAAAAAAGGCGGAAATCGGAAGGCGGAAGGCGGAATGAAAAAAAGTCGAAAGTCGAAAGTCGAAAGTCGAAATAAATTTAGAGTTTAGAATTTAGAATTTAGAATTATTTAATTATCAGGTATTTAGAAATATATTTATTTCATATTTCTAATTTTTTACTTCTTATTTTGTAAATAAAAAAAATGGGGGGCAGGATAGAAATCCCTTTTCAGTCATTTTATTTCCCCACTCTGGAATATTATACCATTTTTGATATGCGGTGAACAATTACGAATTACGAATTGACCTCCCCCTGCCCCCTCCAAGGGAGGGGGTTTTGATTTCGGATTTTTTTTGTATTTTTGTTGGTTCTAATATCATGAATATGAAAAGAGGTCATATATTTACGGTTATTTTGTTGATTACCATCGTTTTAGTTGGTTGTAAAACGCATCAAATGCATGTTTCCAATGATCCTAAAGGGGATCAGTTTGTGGTAAAAAAGGGTGAACAGTTTGAGATTCACTTTATTGCCAATGCTTCACTGGGGAAAACCTGGCAATATCTCAACAAGAATGAGGTTACCATAGTGGATTCTATTTCCCAGCGGGTGGTAAACAATGCTCCTGAAGGAATGGTTGGCAATGCTGTGGATCTTTATATCACTTTTCAAGCTAAAGAAAAAGGAACGGACACCTTAATTTTTAAAAATTCCCGCATTTTTGATCCTCAGGATGAAGGGGTTACTGTTTATAAAATCGTTACTGTAAAATAGCATGGCAGGTCCCCACTTGTACATTGCCATTCCGGTGATTAATGAGTTGGCCTATCTTCCGGCTACTCTGGAATCAATTGTAAAACAGAGTTTTAAGGGTTTATTTTCAGTCATTATTTGTGTTAATCAGCCGGAGGAGTGGTGGCAAAATCCTGAAAAAATTGCCGTTTGTGAAAACAATCAACAATTAATTAGTTATTTAAAACAATATAGTGCATTTCCTATCACTATTTTGGATTATTCCTCCCCGGGAAAGGGTTGGATCGGGAAAAAGCATGGTGTGGGTTGGGCAAGGAAAGTCCTGTTTGACTACATTGTACAAATCGCTGATGATCAAGACATTGTAATTAGTTTAGATGCGGATACTCAGTTTAAGGAGCACTATTTTCAGTCGATCTATGAGCGTTTCACCCAAGAGGGAGTGCATGCCCTATCGGTTCCCTACTATCATCCTTTAGGGGAAGATGAGCGTGCTAATCGGGCAATTTTGCGGTATGAAATTTATATGCGCAACTACTTGCTCAATCTGTTTGATATTGATTCACCGTACAGTTTCACAGCTGTCGGTTCCGCGATTGCCGTACTGGTGGGTAGTTTGAAAAAGATCGGAGGCATCACCCCGATGAAGAGTGGTGAAGATTTCTACCTACTTCAGAAATTGCAGAAGATGGCGCCCATTTCGAACTGGAATAGTGAGTCGGTTTATCCCGCTTCGCGATTCTCTTCCCGAGTCTACTTTGGGACGGGACCCGCTATGATTAAGGGGAATCAAGGGGATTGGAGCAGTTATCCGATCTATCCGCAGGAACTATTTGAGGAGGTTGCCGTATGCTATAGAGCGCTACCGCAGTTATGGGAGCGAGACATTGCCTCCCCCCTTATTTCTTTTTTACAAAAACAGTATAAAACAGAAGATTTATGGGGACCACTACGTAAAAACAGCAAGAATTTAGATCAGTTCAAGCGTGCTTTTCATGAAAAAGTGGATGGGTTGCGGATTTTACAGTTTTTAAAACTGCAATTTGCTGAGATTGGAGGGGATGAAACACACTATTTACGCCAAAATATGCGTTATTTATTTGGTGATGAGGCTCATTTTATGGATCAATTTGAGTGCCATTTGGATGAGATGTCGGTCGAACAATTGGCTCAAATTCGGGATTTTATGTATAAAAAAGAGCTAAAAGTAAGATTTATTAAAAAATAAGTGGCTAACATATTAAAAAAGTTGTATTTTTGCATAATTAAAAACAGAGAATTATGAAACGGATCATTTCGCTATTTGCTTTTATTTTTATTTTCACTTTAGGTTTTGCACAAAGTCAAGGCACTCCTTCTAATGTTGATATTCATACTGAAGTTGATGAGTTGGCTTCCTATCCCGGAGGTTTAGCAGAGTTGCACAAATTTTTGGGAATCAATACCACTTTAGGCAAGTATGGTGTTGAAGGTGAAGAAGCTCATTTTGATATTCAGTTTGTGGTGGAAAAAGATGGTTCTATCCATGATATCAAGCTTTCCGAAGAGAATGGCAATGTATCGGAGGAGATTTTCAAGGACTATGTTCAGGCTTTGGAAAGAATGCCCAACTGGACCCCTGCGAAAAAGGATGGACAAGTGGTGAGAAGTTTATACACACTTCCTATCCACATTAAATTCCACGAGGAATTAAAATTCAAAAAAGCGAAGAAAAAATAAAGCTTAATAAACGGAAGTAGGAATTCCTTTATCTCTTAAGATTTGAGCAATTTTTTCCATCTCTTCGGTGGATAATTTGGTCAAGTTTTCCGCAGGAGTTTCTCTATCCAGTGAATATAACATCACCTTTTGGGGTTTTAACATCAGAACCACATCAATCCATTGAGAGAGATGTGGTTCTTTTGCATTATCAAACTCTACACCCCCAATTTTTCCTGATAAAAAGAGCGTTTGCAATACAAATTGACCCCTAAAAAGTTTGAGCCATTCTATAATTTGTGCCACTTTTACATCCTGTACCGGAGCGTTAATCATTTGATAAAGTTCTTCCGTAACGGCATCCAGCTTCAACACCGGATTTTCTATTTTCATCAGTGCTTCACGCACATCATCATGATAGAGTTGTGTCGAATTGGACAAGCAGGTGATAATGGCATCAGGATAATATTGGTCTCTCAACCTGATCAAGTTATCCACAATAGCCAAAAAATCGGGATGAAGTGTCGGTTCTCCATTGCCTGAAAAAGTGATGCTATCAATAGGAATTTTACCCTGTTGACACTGAATCAGTTTCGTTTCTATTGCCTGATTCACTTCCTCTAGAGAGAAGAAGCCTGAAGTATCCATTTTGGAGTCGAGTGTCCACCCACACTCACAGTAGACACAATCAAAAGAGCATATTTTTTTAACAATCGGTAGCAAATTAATCCCAAGTGAGTTGCCCAATCTTCTACTTCTAATGGGTCCGAAAGCGATTGATTCCCAAAGCATAATTGTATATTTAATTCATTATTAATTTGTTACCATTTTCCATCAAAGGTAGTCCAAATCAGATCCCCTGTATCCCACGCCTTTTGCAAAGCACTGTTGGCACAATCCATACTATATTGTGTTAAGAAGCGGATTGCTTGTTCTCTTTTTCCTTCTTTCATCAATTGCATTGCGTGCTCTTCAACTTCAGCCTGATTTCGGAGCATCTCCTTTTGCATTGGCTCCCAGGCTGCATTGACAACCAGGCTCATCTCACCCCATCTTTTGGCGGCAAGTGTACCTAAGCGATTAAATCCCCACCAGGCTGCTTTTTTGCTAAAACCGGTCATTCTGCCATCTGTTTTGTATGTTTCCGGAAGTTCTGTAATAGAAGCGTAGAGCGGCACATAGATTGAGGAAGCTACATTATCGAGAGCGAACCAGCAAACGGGTCCCACCTCATCAGGTAGAAAATTGCGTGATTGTAAGATCGTTGCGTACACGGTAAAATGAACTGCAATGGTCCTCTCCCCTCTCCAGTGCCATCCCCCGTTGATTTTATTCAGTTTCAATTCATCGGCTTTCATAAATGGGTTAGCCAATGGAGAAATTACCGTTTTTCCCTCTTTATCTGTAACGGTAAGATTTTTTCTCATATCAAACTCTGTTCCTTCGTAATAATCTTTAAAGATAGAGATCATTTTTTCGAGTGTAACCAGGGTGTCCGGTTTAACGGAGAAAGGATAATTTTCCGCATTGGGGTCCAGTTTGAGTGATGGTGCCACCAAATCAAACACACGCCATTCTCTTCTTCTGCATGCCAGCATAGTTCTACTTTCAGGGGCATAAGCATAAGCGAAGCTGAAAGGTCCCTCTTCAGGATCCCACCAGCCATTCTCTTTTGCCACTTCAAAAACATTATCGGAAGCCATAAAGAAATCTTTGTCTTTGAGGTTGATTTCCCGTATTGTGGAGGCATTTGCATTCACCGCCACATGATCTTCGGGAACTCTTTGTGCTGCCCATACGGCACCTGTTTTTCCCTTTCCAGGACCCACTATTTCGAGGTGCCACACCTCATTTTTATCGGAAATGGTTAGTGCTTCACCTCCATCTATCCAGCCATATTTTTTCAATAATTCTCTGGCAATCCTGATTGCTTCGCGTGCTGTAGCAGCTCTTTCCATCATCAATTGGCAAAGGCGTTGGCAGTCGATCAAGCCCTGATCTGATCTCAGTTCTTCTCTTGGAGAGAATGTAGACTCTCCAACGGCTACCTGTTTCTCATTCATACAGGGATAAGCAGTTGCAAAATATTTGTACGTATGAGGAACCTGAGGAATTTCACCTATTTCAATATTCTGATAATGAGCCATTTTACCTGGTTCCTCCGGGGCATTTTGTCGTTTGTACATCTTCACGGTAGTTCCTTCAGGGTGATCCTGAGCGGGTACAATCAAAATATTGGTTCTGGTACGGTGACTGTCATCCGTATGGGAAGTAAAGACAGAGCCATCAGCGGTTGCTTTTTTCCCCACTGTGATAGTAGTACATTCCATAGATCCGGAAATCTCATCCACCTGATCTTGTTGAGCAAAACTGTTCCAATTCAGCAAAAAGAAGCCTACGATAAACGTTAAAATCCTGTAATTCATATAATTTATATTCGTTAAAAAGAACTTGCGAATATACAAAAAAGAGGCGAATTAAAAATTTTCAAAAAAAAGTGTAACTTTGTATCCTCTTTTAATACCAATTAAGAATAAATATATATCAAATATTTTTTATTATGAATTATTACAACAATCAACGTATTCCCGCACCAGAGTCCGGGAGTAGAAAATTTTGGAGAATTGTATTCGGCTCCATGTTAGGATTTCTCATCTCTTCTATAGTGATGTTTGTCCTGTCCATTATTTTTATGATAGGTATCATCGCCAATATTGCAACAACATCTACCCCAACTGTACCTTCCAATGCTATCTTACGCATAGAGTTAAGTGGGCTCATTGCTGAGCGGGGTGAAAAAAATCCTTTTGAAGATACCGGTTTTGCAGAATTTACAAAAGCCAATTTAGGATTGGATGACATTCTTAAGTCTATTGACAAAGCAGCAACAGACCCTAAAATCAAAGCAATTAGTCTTGAAGGAGGCGTAGCCAACACCGGTCTTGCTTCCGTTCAGGAGATCTATACTGCATTGGAGCGTTTCAAAGAGAGTGGTAAAAAAGTGTATGCTTATGGGGACTACTACAGTCAAAAAGGATATTTTTTAGCGAGTGTCGCCGATGAGATCCATCTCAATCCTCTCGGTATGATTGACTTCAAAGGGATTGCTATGAGAACAGTCTTTTTCAAAGGGCTGCTCGATAAAATGGAGATTGATGTTCAGATTATTCGTCATGGAACTTTCAAAAGTGCCGTTGAGCCATTCATGTTAGACAAAATGAGTGAAGCCAATGCTGAACAATTAAGTCTGATTGCCAATCAGCTATGGAGTGTTATAACTGAAAAAATAGCTGAGAAAAGGGATATTTCTACTGATTCATTAAATCAAATTGCTAATAAATTACTCTGTTTTGAAGCTGATCAATGTCAATCTTTAGGTATGATTGACCACCTATCCTACTATTCGGGATATGAAGATAACTTAAGAACATTTTTGGAATTGGAAAAAGATAAAAAGATCAACTACATCACTCTCAATGAATATAAAAAACAGGTTATTGCAGGGGAAAAAGCGGGAGACAATATTGCCGTTATCTACGCTTTCGGAGATATTGTAGATGGTGAGGGTAGTGGACAAAATATTGGTTCTAAATCCTTGTGTAAAGAGATTCGCAAGGCCTACACACGGGATGATGTCAAGGCAATTGTATTTCGTGTGAACTCTCCCGGCGGTAGTGCGATGGCATCCGGGGCAATTTGGAATGAGATTGAATTGGCTAAAAAAGCCGGCAAAATAGTGGTTACTTCCATGGGCGATTATGCTGCATCAGGAGGATATTATATTTCCTGTAACTCAGACTGGATTGTTGCCCAACCCTCCACATTAACCGGTTCAATCGGGGTGTTCGGCATTGTCGCCAGCATTCAAAAGATGATGAAAAACAAATTGGGAATCACTTATGATGTAGTTAAAAGTAATGAGTATGCAGATTTTGCAACCGGTCGTTTGATGGATCCTTATGAATTAAATATTTTACAAAATTCAGTAGAAACTGTCTATTCTCTATTTACCCAACGTGTTGCGCAAGGCAGAGGTTTAGAACAATCTTATGTTGATGAAATTGGTGAGGGTCGTGTTTGGAGTGGGATTGCAGCCATTGAGAACAAATTGGTAGATCAATTGGGAAATATTGATGATGCCATTGCCAAAGCTGCTGAATTGGCTGAACTTACTGATTACGGAATTGTTGAGTATCCGGCACCGGTTAACATTTTCGAGAAATTCTTCAAACAAGGAAGTCAAACTGAGGTTGAAATGTTGTTAAAGCAACGTTTCGGAGAGTTATATTTTACATTTGATGCGATGCGTTCAGTTACTGAAATGGATGGTGTGCAAGCACGAATTCCTATGAGTATAACTATTGATTAGTCATGTTATATAGTGCTTTTTATATTTACTTATGGGTGATGACCGTCATAGCGGTTATCACCTTCATTGCTTTATACTATGTGGAAGCGGGTTACGGGATGTTGATCTCCCCCCGGTGGGGTAAAACAATATCCAATCGTTGGGCCTGGTTTGTGATGGAGGTAACTATTTTTATCCTGATGTGGATTATGTGGGCTTCATCACCCCACCGCTTTGAGACGGGACCCCTTGTATTCCTTTTATTTTTCCAGCTACACTATTTTCAACGAGCTCTTATTTTCCCATTTTTATTTAAAGGAAAAGGCAAGATGCCGATTGGGATTATGTCTATGGGGGTTGGTTTTAATATCTTAAATGCCTGGATGCAAGGTTATTGGATATTTTTTGTAGCTTATAATGAAGCGAATCCCGCACCTTTTGTACGCGCCGGAATTGATTGGTTTAGCACCCCTCAATTTATTATTGGAACGATCCTTTTCTTTGTTGGAATGGGAATCAACTTACATTCGGATCATATCATCCGTAATTTACGCAAAAATGATCAGGATACGAAGCACTATTTCCCCAAAGGAGGTCTATTTCGTTATGTTACGAGTGCGAACTATTTTGGAGAATTGGTTGAGTGGTTGGGATTTGCCATTTTGACATGGTCCTTATCGGGATTGGTTTTCTTTATTTGGACTTTTGCCAATCTAGTACCTCGCGCTGCAGCCATTCATAAGCGGTATCGTGCACGATTTCCGGAAGAGTTTGTCGGGCGGAATATCAAAAGGGTATTTCCATTTATTTATTGAGCTATTGTATTTCCGGGGAGACACCACCCTTCCGTCCCCCCCCTTTTTTTTATTTCAAAAAAGGAATCGTCATCATAATGTGAAAAAAAACATATATCTTTGTTGTTTGTATTTTAAAATTTTATCAAAAAATAATACCATGAAAAAATTAGGATTACTATTCAGTTTACTATTATCTTTATCGTTCCTGAGAGCGGATGAGGGGATGTGGCTTATGATGCTGTTAAACAAGAACATAAGTCAGATGCAAGAGATGGGTTTACAATTAACTGCTGAAGATATTTACAATGTCAACCACAGCAGTATGAAGGATGGTGTAGTGATTTTTGGAGGCGGTTGTACCGGTGAAATGATCTCTAAAGATGGGTTATTGTTGACCAACCACCACTGTGGATATTCCAACATTCAGGCTTTATCTTCGGAAGAACATAACTATTTAGGGGATGGTTATTGGGCCAAAACCCGGGAAGAAGAGTTGCCTTGTGAAGGGTTGAGTGTTCAGTTTTTAATTAGCATGGAAGAAGTATCCTCTACTTTATTAGAAGGGATTACTGATGAAACCAGTGAAGCAGACCGAAAAGCCTTGATCAAAGAAAGATCTGAAGAATTGGTTAAATCACACAATGAAGATGGCAAGTATTTTGTTCATATTGCCAATATGTTCAATGGAAATGCATACTACATGTTCATTTATCTGGAGTTTCCAGATGTACGTTTTGTAGGTGCACCCCCAAGTTCTCTAGGAAACTATGGTGGAGACACTGATAACTGGATGTGGCCTCGTCATACTGTTGACTTCTCCTTATTCCGTGTTTATGCAGACAAAGATGGTAACCCTGCTCCTTACTCAGCTGATAATGTTCCTTACCAACCTAAATTTTACTTCCCCATTTCTTTAGCGGGTCCTGAAGAGGATGATTTTGCTATGATTATTGGATTTCCAGGAAGAACTGATCGTTATGCTTGCTCCTATGCGATTGAGATGAAAATGAAAGAGGAAAATCCGGTGATCATTGCCGGCAGAGGTAAGAAATTGGATGTGATTACTGCTGCACGTCAACAAAGTAAAAAGACTGATATCCAGTATGCCAACAAAGCTGCGATGGTTTCCAACTATTGGAAATACACTATCGGACAAACCGAGCAGGTTGTTAATAATCGCGTTATTGAAAAGAAGAGAGAAATTGAAGATCAATTTATTCAATGGGCTAACGCCAATCCTGATCGCCAAATCTATAGAGGTGTAATCGATGAATATGCTAACATTTATAAAGAGTATTCCCAAATTGCAAAGGCACGAGTTTTATATCATGAAGCGATATTCAGTAGTACTGACTTATTCCTTGTATGGGGTCCTCTCTATGGTCTTGACGCTCTGTTGGCCAAGAAAGAGTACAAGAAAGGAACTGAAAAATATCAAGGCATCGTTGCCTATTTAGGATCCTTAAGTGAAGATTTTGAAACTTTATACAAAGATTACGATATTGCTGTAGATCAAGAGATTTTTAGTACTCTACTGGCATATTTTTATAAAGAGAGTACTCCGGAACAGCGTCCCGACATGTTTAATAAAATGGTTAAAAAATATAAGGGGGACTTCAAAAAGCTTTCAGCTGATCTCTATAAAAAATCAATTTTGCATGACCCACAGGCTATTAGTCAATTTATTAAAAATCCTAATGCAAAAACATTAAAAAATGACCGTGTGTATCAATTGTTACAAACGTTCTATTCTTTTTATTTGCAAAACATGGTTTTTAGTAATGAAACACAGGAACGTTTGAGCAGAAATCATCGATTATTTATGAGAGGTTTAATGGAAATGAACCCAAACAAACTGTTTTATCCCAATGCGAACAGCATGATGCGTCTTACCTACGGACAGGTAAAGGGATATGAGGTTGAAGATGCTTTAACTGCAAGATATTACACTACTCTGGAAGGAACTATTGCAAAATACAGACCCGGTTCCTGGGAGTTTGACTTACCTGAAAGGATAGTAGAATTGTTCAACACTAAAGATTATGGTCCTTATGCTGATAAAGATGGTAAGATCAGAGCTTGTTTTTTGACCAACAATGATATCACAGGTGGCAATTCAGGAAGTCCGGTTATCAATGGAAAAGGAGAATTGATAGGTTGTGCTTTTGATGGCAACTGGGAAGCGATGAGTGGTGACCTTTTCTTTGAAACCGAGGTACAAAGAACCATTGCAGTAGATATCCGTTATGTTCTTTTTGTGATTGACAAGGTGGGAGGTGCAAAACATTTAGTTGATGAGATGAAGATTGTAAAATAATTTCTACATGGATTCTATCACTTCATTAAGCGAAAAATATTTTGAGAAGATGGTGTCGATTCGGCGCCATCTTCATCAATATCCTGAACTCTCCGGCAAGGAAGAGATGACTGCCCGTTTTATCTGCGAACAGCTGGATCTTTTGGGGATACCCTATCAATCCAACTTTTCCGGTCATGGTGTAGTGGCTCTGTTGCAAGGAGATCTGGAGGGAGATCGTTGTGTTGCGTTGCGTGCCGATATGGATGCGCTCCCCATTCAGGAAGAGAGCCAACATGAGTACCGTTCAAAACACCCGGGAATTATGCATGCTTGCGGTCACGACTTTCACACTGCCTCTCTTCTCGGTACTTTGATGATTTTAAATTATAAAAAAAATAAATTTGGGGGGGTGATCAAAGCGATTTTTCAGCCCTCCGAAGAGGAATATAATGGTGGGGCAAACTTCATGATTGCTGATGGAGTGTTGGAAAATCCACGAGTCGATTATATCTTTGGACTGCATGCCGACACAGGATTTGGTCCTGAAACCGTGGGATTTCGTCCCAGAAAATATATGGCCTCTGCCGACGAATTACACTTTTCCATTGTTGGGAAAGGTGGTCATGCTGCCTTAATTCATGAAACCGTCAATCCGATCTATATTGGAGCCAGGTTATTACTACGCTGGGAAGATCATTTTAAAAAAT
>JAKPTX010000035.1 GCA_029570835.1 Bacteroidota bacterium | reverse complement strand
CAATTTCATCACCCATTTTATCGGCTGACTTCTTCGCCTCATCCATCTCTTTTCCAGTAGAATCCAAAGCTGAAGTATTATCCTTCAGCTCTTTTTCCATCTGGTTTAGTTCTGCTTGAGCATTGTTTAATTGGACTTTCCAGTTTTGAGTTCTTTTATCGGTCTCACCGAATGAGTTTGAAGCATTAGAAAGAGCTGAACGCAAAGTCTCAATCTTCTGTTTTTGAGAATCGATAGATTTTTCGAGCACTTGATTTTTAGCTGTTAAAGCATCAACCGAGTTATCGTTTTTATCAAACTGAGAATCAACTAGTTTCATTTCAGATCCTAAGACCTTAAATGATTGATTAATTTCTGCAAGTTGCGATTTAAACTCTTTCTCGCCTTCAAGACCTATCTTTAAGCCAAAATTCTCTGCCATTTGCGTTCACCTCCTTTAAATATTGTCTGGGATGATGTCCTCAATAAAATGTTCTACCTTAGGCTTTGAAATACCTGTGTATTGCTTATGACATTCCCATAAATCCAAAAGCAAACCAAAAGGCATGAACCAAACCTCATCCTGTGTCAAATGTAGTTGACTCAAGCCGTAATATAAAAGACGAGTAAATAACTCTTCGTCACTTACTCGCCCAACACGTTTTTTGTTTCTTGACTCTCAACATTTCGTTTTGTGCCTTTAAATAATGCTTCTGTAATTGCATCTTTATATGCAGCTAAATCATTAGGTGTAGTTAATAATTCAACTTCATCCTCTGTTAAGAGTTCCTTTTTCTTATCTTTATTTTTGAAGTTATAAATAAGAATAGGTTGATTTGCTAAAGTTACAATAAGCCAAACAATTTCAGATATTGCTTCTTCATAGTTTTCACTATTGATTAACTTATCACCAAGATTTGATAATCCGCCATACTTCTTAGCGATTTCCTTTGTTGCTTTAGTGGTAAGTAAAAGTTCATACTCCGTATCACCTATTTTGATTACAGCACTTCTTTCCTCAGCCATTATTCATCACCTCCAGTTGGAGTTTCAGTTTCAAATACAGGTTCATAAACGGCATTGTACCAAGCATCTATGATTGTTGTATTAGAACCAGTCTCGTTAAC
>JAKPTX010000030.1 GCA_029570835.1 Bacteroidota bacterium | reverse complement strand
ACTGACTATAGCAAACTCTCCGAATTGAACGCCGTGAAGAGCCTTTGAGTTCGAAGAGGAAATTAATACTTATTTTTTATTTATACTGCGAAAGTCTTATCTCTTCCGCCCGATGGTTCTTTGTTCTTGAACCCTCCTTTAATGCCTATTATAAGCTTCTATAGAAAAAAAAGACTGAAATTTATAGAGGAAATATAGCATAAAGATTTGTAGGGAAAAAATAAAATATTTTTGTTGGTTTCAGAAATATATTGTAGTATTACCACAAATTTGTAGGAACAAAAATTTTTTCAACAATGGAAATCCAAGACATCAAACAACACTTAACCCTATTGCAGGTGTTGAAATACTACAACCTGAAACCCGATAAAAATAACCGTATCTGTTGCCCCTTCCACGAAGATAAGACCCAGAGCATGCAGGTTTACTAGTAAATAGCCATGATAGAATGGTTTACACAAAACCAGAACACGTATGTGAATGGATATGGTTTTAAGTATGATGGCCTCAACCGTCTGAAAGCAGGCAGATTTTTTTCCAGATTTGATGCCTCGGCTATTGTTGAGCCAATGCCTACCTATTATGCTGATGGCATCGTCTCGGGCATAGGTTCTGAAAAGGAGATTACTTACGATAAAAATGGAAATATACTCACGCTCAATCGTTATGGCCATCATAGTGGCGGCACCGTGTTGTTCGACCAGTTGAGCTATCAATATAATGGCAATCACTTGATGCGTGTAATAGATGCCAATCCCAATAGTTTCCTTTCTGGCGAGTTTTGTAATACAGCAGCACCTAATCTTCAGAACAGTTATGATGCGAACGGTAACTTAACGTTCGACGTGGATCGCAACATGCTTTTGTTTTACAACGATGATAACTTGCCTACGAATATTAGCTTTTCGAACTGGGCTATGACCAATGGTTACCGCGCCGATGGAGTAAAAATGTCTAAGAGTATGTATAATGCCGAAGGTCGTACTGTTCTGCAGGAGGAATATTTTGGCAATCTTGTGTTGAACTTTGGTAAGCCCGTGCGCATACTTCATGCCGATGGTGTTATAGAACTGAACGCCAGCCTTCAGCCTACGTTTTATTATTATTTAAAGGATCATTTGGGCAATATCCGGGCGGTAGTATCGCCAACAGCTACCAATTCGGTACATATCGATCAGACCAGTGAATACTACCCCTTTGGCATGAATATAAGTAAGAATTTCACAAGCACGACTATTAATAAATACAAGTACAATGGCAAGGAAGAGCAGGAAATGCCTGGCCATTGGCTCGATTACGGGGCAAGGTTCTACGACCCCCAGATGGGAAGATTTACCACCCCCGATCCGATGGCCGAGAAATACTATTCCATCAGTCCGTATGCGTATTGCGGGGATAATCCGGTAATAAGAATTGATCCCGATGGACGTGACTGGTACATAAGTACAGACGGTTCTGCAACAATGTGGAGAAAAGGCAGTGCAGATATTGACGGATACAAGAATATTGGGACTACTTATACTCAAAATATTGGCGATGGAGTCTCTATTAAATTTGATCAGAACGACCCGGTTGAGATGACTGAAAAAGTATTGGAATCAGGGGATTTTTCTAGTCAGATGAAGGCTGATGGCTCTGGGAAAAAAGATGGCGATGAAGGTAACTGTTTTTATCAAAGTGGTAAGATGGTTGAAAAAAGTGGTGCTCAATCTCTTGGCAGCGATGCAAATGGAATTAAAGATTCCAAGAGTGGTGTTGATTATCTAAATAGCCAAGTAGATCAAGGTAAATCAGCAAGAGCACAAGTTGACAGAACAGGAGATGGCAACGGAGACCATTGGGTTGCAATTTCGTCGAGAACAACTAATTTAAAAACCCAAGAAGTTACCAAATTTGGATTTTTTGATCCTGGCGCTGTTCAAAAAGGAAAGGGAACCAATAATTCTTTTAATGTTGGATCGGACAATTCAATGACAGGAAAGCCCGCATACAACCAGAATTATAATTATCGTGTAGTACAGGTTCGTAGAAATAAATAATAGAATCATGAGACTCTGTATAGTAGCAATATGCCTTTATGCTTTATTAGGTTGTAGGTTTAAAGACAATACCCAAGCAAGCACTAATGAAACATCAAAGTTTGGCCTTTTCTTAAACAGCTTTGATACACTTCATCTTCCTCTAAGTATAATGAAACTAGATGACTTTAGTAAATATTCGGATACTATCTGGCAAGTAATTGATGGATCCACTCAGCTTGTTCCTAATCCAGTTTGTAAGGTGATTGAGGAATCAAATTATGATTTTATCAAAGAAAAATATCCTATAGATAAAAGTTATCGTTACGTCGGATTGTATAAAGCAAAAATCAATGATTACTTTCTTTTAATCATGAAACAAAGCAACTATCTAATTAATGAATATTGGCTTAAGTTGAGCCTTTATAGTAAGTCGGGGAACCTGCAGGATACTCTTACAATTGCAGGACAGAAGGTAAATGACTATGACCGTTACTGTGATATCGATAAAGATTTTACGATTAATGTTCGGGTATTTAAGGAGTTAACCTCGGAAGAGAATGATAACACCACTTTGCCTGCAATAGAAATAAAAGAGAAGTATGTCATAACAGAAGATGGTCATCTAAAATGCCTTAGTCACAGCAAAGAAAAAGGATACTTCAAGATTGAAAATAATGAAATAATACGAGTGAAATAAATCAAGAAAAGCCCGGCAACGCCGGGCTTTTCTTGATTTATAGAGCAGCGATATTTTTTTGCAGGTAATCTTTAAATCGCTTTTTAGAAACGAAAGTCTCAATCAGCTTTAGCAGAATGCCTTTCCCCTCCTCGTTCAGTTCGTTAATAAGCTGTAATTGTTCAAGGGCTGCCTTGTCAGTTATGGAAACCTCGTTTAGCACGCCGTTTTTTTCGTCAAAAAAAATGACATCGTCCACGGTCATCCCGAAATTTTTGGCGATTTGGATCAGGCAATCCACGGGAATCTCCTGCTGGTTGTTCTCCATTTTAGAGTAACCAGACCTGTGGGTATGGATCAGATCAGCCATTTGTTGCTGCGTGTAACCCTTATTCTCCCTTAACTTCTTTAAACTATCACCGATCTTCATGGTTCTTTTATTTTCCTCAAAAGTACCAAATAAGAACATTTTCGACAACATTGAGCGATAAAAGAAAAGTTATTTGTTCTCAATAAGAACATTTATTTATCTTTGATGTGTTCTAAAAAATCACAAATAGCTTCAACTATGGAAATCCAGGAGATAAAACAACGGCTATCAACGGCAACTATGTTACAGTATTACAACCTTAAACCCGACAAGCACAACCGTATCTGTTGCCCCTTCCACGAAGATAAGACCCCGAGCATGCAGGTTTACTACTAAATAGCCATGATAGAATGGTTTACACAAAACCAGAACACTTATGTGAATGGATATAGTTTTAAGTATGATGGTCTCAACCGTCTGAAAGCAGGCATATTT
>JAKPTX010000027.1 GCA_029570835.1 Bacteroidota bacterium | reverse complement strand
TATCGGGGGAGTTGTTATCGTAAAAGATCGAGTTGTAGATGTTTACTTGGCTGCCTTTTACGGTGCTGTTGGTTCCTGGAAGGTTCATCCTGTCCCTGTTGCCTCCTATTGTGGCATTTACAATATACAACTTTACTTTTTCGGTGGTTGCCCAACCGGGGCCGCAAGTGATCGAGTACCAGGTATCCCAAGAGATATTGTCGGTAATTTCTACATTTATAAATTTTCCGGTACATATCTTATTGTTTAAATCACCGCCTGATACAATAAGATTTTTATAACCGCCAAGTAGAAATGTGCCTTCATCGTAATAGGTATTGCCATGTATTTTGGCATTTTCTATTCTAACATACATTGGAAAATTTTCCCCTCCTCGAAAGAAAAAATTTGCTTGAACTCCAATACTGTTCCTACAATGAAAATTTTTTATTTCTATACTGTCAACTTCATGACAACTAATACACTGGCTATGGGCGTTTATAACACTATCAATTGTAATATTTGATATTTTTACCTTTTTCGTAAAATCTATATCCAGACCAGCATCAAATACTCCTTGAGGTGTAAGAATTGCCCCAAAGCCATTTTTAATCGTAAAACTTTCTAATTCAACATTTCTCATATACCTTCCAGAATAAAAACAACCCTCATATTGACAATCAATAATGGTATTTGACATATCTTCCCCCGACAATTTGATGTTTGATCTTCCC
Organism: Bacteroidota bacterium; assembly: GCA_029570835.1. Classification (GTDB taxonomy): domain Bacteria; phylum Bacteroidota; class Bacteroidia; order Bacteroidales; family WCHB1-69; genus UBA5429. The sequence goes on along the minus strand of JAKPTX010000027.1, from coordinate 840 downwards.
CCGATAGGTAGCCTTTCACCTGTTGTTTGAGGAGAATATGTGCCGGGCAAAATATGAATTGTTCGCTGCACAAGGCTGTCGGGCTGGATTTTGGTAATAGCGAAGCTTATAGATTTAAGTGGATTTTCCGGATTAAGACCTGAATTATTATTGTTCCCCTGTGGGCTTACATAGAGATCGGCAGCAACCGGTTCGATTTTCTGATGCCGGATGTTTAGCGTCAGGTCATTGATCAGATTGGAGTAACCGTCAATCGAGAGCGCAAAATAACAATCCGGATCAAATACTGTCATGGTATCTATTTCTATTATCTGCTGCTGACCTATAGATCGAACTATTATATCGCTTCCCCAATTAGAATAGTTTAAAAAAATACTATTTAGTTCAATCGTATCAAGATAAATCGGAACACTTGAATTGTTATAATAAATTCCGCCACCAATAAAAATTGAATGGTTGTCGGTTATAATATTTCCATATAGTTTTGTAAAACCTCCTAAGACTGATAATCCTCCACCAGTAAATCCTTGGTTTTGTTTGATAACATTATTTTTAATAACAGCATGTGATTGTTTTAAACAAATGCCGCATCCCATTTTTCTCCATAAAGAAGAATTAAAATCCTTTTTTCCGTTTTGAATAGTAAATCCACAGATCATTGTAGCTAATGTTTCTCCATCCTGCAGGGTAATCACAGTTCCGTTTTTATTGCCGTCAATAATGGTTTGTGCGATATATTCCCTTTTGCCCGTAGTAAGGTATAGGCTGGCAAGTGTAAGGTCTTTACCGTAAAAGCTTAGGTTTTCGTAGTAGGTTCCCGGCCATACCAATACAGTATCG
>JAKPTX010000025.1 GCA_029570835.1 Bacteroidota bacterium | reverse complement strand
AATAATGCGACCTGTCCGTCCGTGCCAAAAATTATGCCACCAATTATCCTTTATCGTTCGCAAATAGTTCCCGTTCTCATCAAATTCTGAATAACTTCTGCCATCTGGGTCTATGAATTTTACCGGATTATTCGCACAATACGCGTAGGGGGTTAGGTTGGGGTACTTATCACTCATCGGGTCAACGCTTAGCCAAATGCTCAAGCCGCTATCGTAGTATCGGGCACCGAAATAAGAATAGCCTGTTTCCACATCTTTCTCTTTGCCGGAGAAGGTGTAAGGAGCATTCCAGGAGGCATTCCGCTGGTCAACCCAATCCTCGCCAAAGGGCAAATAGTGTAAATGCTGTATTGCGTTGCCGCTACCGTCTGTAATCCAGCTGCTGCTTCCCAAGTGGTCGGGGTGGTAGAAGTAACGATCCATTGTACCGGCAGTAGGGGATGTCATGCCGTGTAGAAAGTGTAATGAGGTTGCAATATTATAGTCATTTTTAAGACATTCAACTATGGTTCTGTTCATTTCTTCCATTAAAGAACCACTTTTCTCATCCCAACTTCCACCAAATTCAATAGGCAATGGATCATTAATATTTTCCAATCCCCCTAATCCAATCGCACTTGAAACCCGCTCACTGCCGGCATAATAGTGCTTTGTATAACCTTGTATTCCTGCCACTAAGTAAGCACCGGTATATAGGGTTGGATTATCCATAGTAGCAAAATTTACCCACCTTCCGTTAATATTCATTAATGTATTTAAACCGGTCAACTTATAGGTTCTTTCGCCACTATTGTCGTAGATATAATAGGAGGTATAGTTATCATTTCCTACCGCCATTAAACGATTTTCCTCATCCCAACATAACTTCCGCTCACCATTTAGTTTATGGTGTTGATAGGTTAAGTTCCCATTAGCATCCCAATTAAAATATTGATCACCATGATTTTGAAAATCAACAATCTCCTTTACCGTATGAGGTTGATTTGTATTATACTTATATTCATTGTTATACGAGAAATTAGATAGCATTCCTCCTATCAGAGTAGTTGCAGACTGGGTTTTAGTTAAGATTCGCCCATCCCTAGAGTAAACTAAATTTAATTGATAATCTAGCGAATTATTATTGTTATCCCACAAACCATTGGAAGAAATCAACCTATAGCTGTTATCATACGAATAGTTATGATTATAAGTTCCTCCTAATCCATTATTTAATACCCCCGCAGCATTACTTATTCCGGTAATATTATTCACAGCATCAAAAGTATAATCAATTTCCTGCATTACACCATTGTTTGAGATAGATTTTAAGTGAGTCAATCTTTGTAATATATCATATTGATACTCTGCCCTGGTTCCATTTCCATAATAAATTGCAGTGCGTTGTTCAAATTTATTATAATTAATAGAATCAACGTAATGATATACCTCGTTATTATAATTACTACTCATTTTAGAAAGTTGACCTCCCCTGTTGTACTCATACAACACATGTTCCCCATCCGGATAAGTTGTACTTAAAATTCTATTCCAAGAGTCATATTCAAAATTCATAGTAAAGGTATAGGTGTTTAGGTCACCGGGCAATGCAAAGGTACGAATATTTTCAATAACCTCACCCATCATTCCATAAGAAAACTCTTGTCGCCCGGAAGCATCTTCAATAGCGTAAATTCTTCCCTTTCTGTTATTTGTAGCCGTATTGTCTCCGTAAAAATAATAAACATCGTTCTCAGAATTTTCCGGATAATGAATTTCTGTTAATTGGTTATAATTATATGTGTAGTCAATACTACCTCCATTATTGAGTAAATTTTGTGTTGTGTGACTAATTAGATTTCCGGCTGGATCATATTCGTACCTATCTTCTCCTGCATCGGGATGTTTACGAGAAATCCGTTGTCCGAGCATATTGTACTCATGAGAAGTAACAGAACCATCAGGGTCGGTACTGCTCAATAATTGCCCCAAAGGATTGTATATAAAGGCAGTTGCTATATTTCCCGGAAGAATAGTTTGTATTTGTTGTTGCCGAGTTCCTGTAAGTGTAATCACATCATTTCCCAGTGCATCGGTGGTAGTGGTTTTAAAGTATGTTTTATTGTCATGTGTACCAAAGTCATAACTCATAGTGGTAATATCACCGGTAGGGAGAGTAATCTGAATTTGACGGTCAAGAATATCAAATTTCGTTGTTGTAAGCATATTAGTATCAATATAAGAATTGTAATATTTACTATTGTCGTTAAAGTAAAGTTCTTCGCTAAAAGGGTGGTATTGTTCTATGGTACGTCCAAAACAATCGTATTCTACGCGACCGCTAACAAGGCTCACTTCAGTTCCGTTAACTTCGCCATCTTTTTTGGTTTGCAATAATCGTCCCCAACCATCACAAATAAGTACTGTGCTAATGTAATTCTGAGGATGTTGTACATCATAGTGCCTGGTAACAGCATACGAATAATAAATGGGAACGTAATCAAAGTATACATAACAGACTGGAGCATACTCCATTTTAATAGTAAAAGTATCACCTGCAGCCAATTCATTAGGAGCGGTAATATGTGTGTTTCTCCCAAAATTGTCGTACTGATATTGCATTTCGTTACCGTTTATATCAACGGTTCGGGTGGGTTTACCCCACTTATAATCGTAAACAGCTGTAGAATAGTATCCCAGAGCACTTTCTACTTTAATAGGATAAGTGTGTACCGTATTATCGTAAGTATAATCATAATACAATTGCTGATTATTATGATTTGGCGGGAAAGTAATGCGATTAACATTACCATAATTATCATAAGTCAAAGCAAGATCTGAAGTAGTTGTAGAAGTACTGTATTGCGATATACGAGTTACTTTTCCTAAATTATTGTACTCAGCAGTACGTTTTTGCAAAAGATCACCACTATAGTTTTTAACCGATATTTCCACAGGCAAAGAAATTAGATTATGCCCCATTCCGGTTTGGTAGGCGATATCAGCTTCAAAATATTCGTCATGATGAGCGTTATTCCCACGATTGATATATTTGAAAATATTTCGCTTATTATTGTAATGTTTACTTATTTCCGTAGTGATTTGCGGGGTGGCTTGTCCCTCATAATAATAGGTAACATCAGCTTCATAGGATACAAAAACTTCGCTTGGACAAGCAGAATCGCCTACTAATGTCCCATTATTCATGTCCATCAATTGAGCTTCGTATAAGGTCTCCACATATTTATTCCCTTGCCCATCACAAACTGTTTCAGAGGTTTTCCTGCCTCTTTTGTTGAAATTATAATTATTATATCCTACTGTATTATAACGATATACAGTATTATTAGCTATATCGTATTGATATGAAATTACGGTATCATATCCAAAAGCCATTCTTTCATAGCGATCATAGTGAGGATTTCGATACTCAAAAGTGATTCGGGTGGAATCGCTATTTAACGGAGTACGAGGGTCATGAGTAGTTACTTCAGTTAAATTCCAACTTCGTTGAGGTTGCTCGTAACAGCTTAGCGGCATCTCATAATCAAGCAATATGGAACTACCTGTAAAATTGGTTACCTTTTTCAACAGGTTTGTCTTTCCGGCTTGATTGTATTTAACCGTCATTTCATTTTCACTACTTGAGGTAATATAATCCACATATCCGTCATTATTTACATCCGAAAGTTGTACTGTATCTTTACTGAAAGTTCGATTAAAGGGGGCAGTTTGTATGCTACCTGTTAACTTTAAATATCCCAAAAAAGTAAAACCGGCAGTAACAGCTGCATTAACAGATTCGCTAAACGACTTTCCGTAACTAATTTCATCAATAACTGAAATTGTTTCCCCATTCGACCAATTACCATTTCCCAAATTATATCTTATGACAATTCCATTACTAGATTTGGACACTTTATCTGGAAGTCCGTCACCATTGACATCCATAAGCATGGAATTGGTTTTATTTCTCGAAATATTAACTCCTACGCCACCGCCAATACTCACTTGCGAGATATTAAAGTTGGCACCGAGACTAAGTCCGGCATTAACGCTTTCCCCACTTCGGATAACATCACTGTTCCAATATTCATATCCCAAAAATCGGTACCCAACATTTAAAGCTACTTGCCCGCTTGAGTTCACCCTGTCAGGTAACCCATCACCATTAACATCCATAAAAATATAGTCCGTTGTATCGTTACCACCCCCGAGATCTACCCCGGCATTGCCGGCACCATCAAAAGAAATTTTTGCTTTTTTAGGATTTCCACTTGTGTTTCGTTTAGGCATAGAATAACTCGCTCCAAAATTTTCTCCTATAGAATGGGTTGATGATTCGGAAATACCTGAAACACAGGAATCTAATAGTTGCATAGGACCTATCCCGCCCCATGGCATGGTATATTGTACATTACTGACACCTATTACGTCAGGATAACGGTCTCCATTCAAATCCATATAATCTGAAATAATTTTATTATGGCCATGAGAGCGAGAAATACCCATCGATGCCATTAAAACTGAGGCACTAAAAGAACAATTATCCAGGGAAGATTCATTAACTTTACGAATAGTCTTAACCGGATACGCCGTATCCAAAGCAACCGGAACAGCATGGTCATATTGTGGTATTGGTTCAGCTTCTTCCTCTGGTTCAGTCGGTACGAAATAAATGCGACGAGTATTGGCGGTATAATCACGTGAGATACTGGTTATATTGCCATACCCCATCCACGCTTGATACTCAGTATTGGGTGTCATCTCTACCCAACGGGTAGCCGTTGATAATGGATTATAAACCGCATTAAACGTACTAGTCATCGCAGTTTGAGTCGTGTCATTTGCAATAGAAGGATTTAAATAAAAATCATTGGTGTCGACACTCGAAAGACTGCCGGCAGTAAAATAGGATGGCAACCTCAAAGAACTCACAACAATGGAAGAATTTGGTGCAAAATTACTGTGGTTGTTATAAGCAAATTGACCCCAACCTCGATACAATGGTCCAAAAAGTTTATGATAGAATATATCAATAGAATCTACAACATGATTATGAATATCCAAATATATTTGTGGAGCATAGCGAATGGTATCGGTGATAGGCATATCGGCAGTAGGCGCATTAGGATAAAATTTTAACATGGGAGCAAATTCTATATTACTCCATGTTGTATTATTTGAGTTACAGGTAATAACGAATTTTATATCATCAAACTCCAATACTGTAAAATTAGTTTCTATCAAAAAAGAATATTCTGTGTTACTAGTATCAGCCGGCAGCAATTGACTATACATCACTGTATTGTTTTTATAAATACTCAAGGTTGCTGCTCTATACAATTGATGAGCCTTCAATTCACCTGAAATATAAACTGTACCGCTCGACGGTGCTTGAAAATAACTTTTACCCGATAGCACAAAATCTTCCTGAGCATTATAATATTTAGCTTCTTTCCCATATTCGTCTACAACAATATCGGTTGTATCATACACAATAGTCTTTGTCCATTTTACTTTATCAAACGAACGATTACCTCTTGAGTTTAATCTAAAGAAAATAATATCGTTTTTATTCACGTACACGCTATCTATGACATCGGTGTGAACTGCATAGTCGTCTTCTAAAATAATTCCGGTTGCCAATATGGTAGAATCATTTGAAAATATGGTATGGTTGTACGGATCATAGTCATCTATATCGTTAAATTGAATTGAATAAATCACCCCGTTGGCATATCTTGACTGCTGTCGGGTTAGAGATGTATCTTCTACCAATTGAATATTGGAAGTAATTTTCACATAACCATTATAGGGAGCAATCCAAACCTTTACAGCATCCATATCGGGATCTATCAGTTCAGGTTCACAGATTATTGTTTTACGATATCCCGTTATTATCGTGCTGTCTTCATTAACAAAACAAATATACCCTTCATCCAACAACTCCGATAATGTAATTCTTAACATTTCTATTTCAGGAAAAAATGCAGGACCAATTGTATCCCATATCGTTTCGCAAGTAATGCTATCGTTCACTTCGCCGTCAAAAATAATTCCCCCGCAAGGTGTTGCCGAAGTTTGAATATAAGTTTGTTGACCATTGGAATCGTCCGGAGGTGTAGTAGCTATAACATGAATAGGAGAAAAAACGGGATTTCCATCACTATTTAATGAATTAAACAACGCTCCCCGCTCAGTAATCAAATCAGTCAGTCCATCACCGTTAATATCAGCAAAATAAGTTGTAGTAGTAGATGTGGTTTTAGGCCAACCGCCACTTGCAGATAAGCCAGCAGAGGCTTGCAGACCCCACGTAATCGTTTCACTGCTTTCTTTTAAAAAATCACTGATCCCACCCAATAAAACAGGAGCTCCAAAGGAAAAACTTTGATCACCGGTAGCAATTTGTTTGCAATAATAAAGATTTTTCCCATTTTTATAAACTTTGTCGACTAAGCCATCCCCGTTCAAGTCTATTAAGGTCAAAAGTCCTTCGCTTTGGGAGCTACTATAATCAAAATTTCCTCCCAAACTAACAGAGGTCATACACACATTGGGACCAAGTCCTAAAGCAACAGCACCACCGACACTCCAACTTTTACCCTTAGTTGCTCCCAAAGCCGTGGCATCATTTTCTGAAAAACCGGATGACAGAAAAGAAGATTGAATATTGTTACTTGTTAAAATTTGGGTAACCGGATTCGAAAAGAGATTATTAGCAGAAGGATAGTCATAATATTCAAAATTGTAAAGAGCCGCAGCAAATTTATCTAATGTATTTGCATATAAAGATGTATCCAGGTTCTCGCATTGAAGATTAAGTTCTTCCGGAGTGTCTATTCTGAGAAAAGTTTTTAACCTTGTTTTAAATTGACTACTTCTGTCATTATCAGTAAGAAATACAAAAGCTCGCACAACAGTATCTTTGTATAATACTTTTATGTTACATAGCGTAGCTGCGGTAACTTCCTTAAATCCTCTGTTGCCGGATATAATAACATCTTGTCGGTCGGATGCTCTACGATTAAAAACAACCGCATATTTACCTTCTTCATATTTGGTACAGGTATAACTAATACTATCAATGTAGATTTGTTGCCCCATGATATTGCTTCCTTGTACTCCACTATGCGATATGATATCATAATAATATCTTACGCTGTTACCATAAGGGTCTACCGTTTCTGTCAATGCCCAATGGGCAATATTGCCATAGGCATCCCGAAGTACACTATTCACATCTAATTGGTCACAGCATTTTTGTTTACCATAGTAACTGGTTATACCATTTCTATCGGTCACACTCCACCAATAATTGGTGGGGTTGGTTCCATGTCTTACAATACTATCAAAAGTTTCTTCTACTCTAGGATAATACTGAATATTGCCTTGTAGTCTATTTATCCACTGATTGGTACGATGCGGCATAGTTCGGTGTTTTCCCTCTGCATCTTTAGTTACCAACTGTTCACCATTCAACAAATATACTTCACTCTCTTTTGTGCCATCATATCGCGGTACTCCCCAACGAGTCTCTACTGTAATTGCAGGTATGCTGATATCCCAGCCAATCCCCAACCAACCGTTGCCTCCCCCGCTACTGTACGAAAGTGCCAAATTGGGTTGCATTCCCTGTCTGCCCGCAGGAAGCTCTAACGGATAGGTCATATTAGCTGTTCCATTATTATTTGCCGTGGGTGGTTGCATCAACTGCAAACCCTCTAAAGGATTGGCAGCTTTGATATCATTCATTTGTGTCGGAGCATAAGCCGAAGTCTCCGGCATCTCAGGAGTCTTTAAAACTGCATTGATAAAATCAGTGAAGTGATTCACTTTAGATATTACCAATTGATTGTTTTCATCTACTGAATCTCTTTCTATTTCAATCCATCTCCCATATTTTATATCAAAGTAGTAGGTTTTAATGTCGTTTGGAGTAAAACCCATAGGTAATAATGTAGAATCATAAGGGAGAACAATTTGAATATCATCTTTAAAGGTCATCCCGTCAGGTAACATCCTATAACCGGCATTATCGCCTGTTACATTGACCATGCCCTGATTTAATGGAGGCAATTGACCTTCTTCAATGGGGTTAATCGTCAATATTTCATCTGACTCCATCACTCCGGCTTCCCCGATGAGTCTGGCATCTCCCAAGGAATAATCAAAAGCGGCACTCATGTATTGATCCTCCATTGGCTGAGTAGATCCCGCTATATCCTTTGGATCGGAAATTGAAGATGACGAATTACTCGGCAAAGAGTGAGTTGCAATTTCCGGTTCGGAAAGACGAGACACACCAACAGGAATCATGATGTAACGATCAATTGTTCCAGATGATTGCCAAAAAGAAAAGAAAAAATAAATACTTGCTGCAAACAAGGAAAAGAGAATATATATATTTTTTTTCATGAGCTTGAGTTTTATGGTGATATTTACCGATTCATTTAAACTTATTTATTGACAAACAATGGATATTACCTTGCGTTCTAAGGTCGTTTCAATTTCTATCAAATAATATCCTTTAGTAGGGAGAATCCCCTTAAATAGGTACTCTTTGGTCGCTTTGCCTGTTTGAGTTTCTATAGTTTTGCCATCAGTACTAACCAAGCGCACTACAATATCTGATATTTCAGCCAGATCAACTTTTAAATAATACTCTCCATGAGTAGGATTAGGATAAAGATAGTATGAATTTGAATTGGAATTAGAGTTTATATTTTGATCTTCCTGATTATCGGTCAAATTCCTGGGAGTTCCTTCTAAAGAATTAAAACCAATCCTAAAAAGGTCACTACCTGACTGATCGGTATCCCAATAGATGTTACTAAAAGTTACAACTCCATTGTTGTCAATATAACTTGACTCATAAATCTCCACACTGTTTGTTTCAAAGTTACCGGTATGGTCACGATCTATTAAAAGAATACATGACGATGGATCCAAATCACTCCTTTCAGAGAGATCAATCTGAACTGTGGTCGGTAAATATCTGATTGACTCTCCTGTTGCTTCCATTAAACAGTGACCGTAGGTTATGACTTCTTGGTCTCCAATTAGATAAGTATAATTAGGTGTGTCAAATAGATTTTCATCTACACCCCAAATTAAAAAGTTCCCTTCCGGAATAATATGTGAATTTAAAGTATTATCTGCTGCAATCTCTCCAATGCCAATAGAAAGAAAGTCATTCATGGTAGACTGTTTTTGATGCAGATTAAAAATAGTATCGCGTCCAATACCGGATATTGCAGTATGATATTCAGGGTGTTGATCGTAATGCCATGTAGTATCTCCCACTGAGTTAATGTAGGATAGATTAAATAATGTGATTCCGTATTTCACGGAAAGATAACTCTGCCAACGGTGTAATTCTTCCTTGCCTATTTGTCTGTCAAACAGCACAATTTCACCCAATTTCCCTTTAAAGTTCAATGCATCGCTCCCTCCAAAATAAAGGATATTTGGGTTAAATTCACTTACCTGCCATGAACGATGGAACGAATTGACTATGGGATCGGTGTTGTTGACATTGTTATATGATATTGTAGAGTTTTCCGCAAAGATCTGTTGGGTAGAAAGTGCAATAAAAAGTGTATCATCTACCAAACTCCATAAACCTCTTTCCGTCAACGTATCATCAGTTTGATACGCAATGATCATTGTTAACTCGTTAGAATTAAATAAGATGGGAACTTCAAATGTAGAATGTTGTCCATCAAAAAGAATAGAGTGATTAAAATTAAATAACTCCCATTCCGGGTCCGTAGGACCTGTAATGTAATAATTATTAGCACTATAATCCAACCATGAACTATCAGAGGTGGTGGGATAATCGGCTCGAAACCAAACATTAGGAGTAAGTGCTGCAGATTGAGAAAATAAGAGGCAGCCGGCGTTAACTAACAACAGAAATAATAATAACTTTTTCATAAGCATTTTGTTGTTAAGATTTAACAAAAAAAGAACGATCAAATTGAATATTAAAAATTCAAGAAATCAAAAACACGATTCTAAACGCTTTAAATTTAATAAAAAAACTAATACAAAACAACAACATTGACAAAAAAATTAAAATATTTTAAAACACTGATTATCAATCAAATAAAATTATTATTTTCAATAAAATAGGTAATAAAATTCAAAATTTTGGAATTTTCTCTCTCTATTTTTCATAGTTTTTGGAAGAAAAAAGGGAAAATTGTGTGAATTTTGGTTTCGCTTTTCGCCTTTTTTTGATTTGTAAATTTGGGCTAAAGCCCGATGTGGTGGAGGGGCATTTTCCTCCCCAACCTAAAGGTTGGGGCTATTGATATAATTGATTTTCAAGGTGTTATGATGTAAAACAGCAGATAATTCAATTCTAAATTCTAAATTTAAGATCTCGTAATTCGTAATTCGTAATTTACACTCCATATCAAAAATGGGAAATTTTCCAGAGTGGGGAAACGGAATAACCAAAGAGACACCTCAAATCCTGCCCCCTGTTTATTTTTATTTCAAAAAAGAAGAAATGAAAAAAATGAAACTAGAAATTAAAAAAATGAGGTCAAGTTTTTCATTCCGAAATCCGAAATCCGAAATCATGTCAAATTGTAATTTATTTCAGGGCTCGTAGGATTTCCCTTTTCCCGGGTGGACCGGGGATTTTTTCAATTATAAATCCTGCCTCTTTGAAAACCCGCTTGACGGTGCCTTTGGTGGAATAGGTGACCAATACTCCGTTGGGTTTCATCGCTTGATAAACTTCAGAAACTACGGGTAAACTCCACATTTCAGGTTGTTTGTCGGGAGAAAAGGGGTCAAAATAGACCAAATCAAAGCGTTCTTTTTCCCACTGAGCCTTCCGGAAGTCGAGTTCTCTTTTATAAAGTTGGAAATAAGGAGTAATCTGCACCACCTGATCGTAGGGAGCTTCGGTGATTTGTTGAAATATAGAGTCGGAATCGGGAAATTGAATAAGCTGCTTGTAGTTTAAAGCCTGATACTCCTCCTGACTCAGAGGATATTTCTCTATCGCTTCATAATAGAGCTTTTCGCCTCTGGAGATCATCTGCGGGATAGTGAGAAAACAGTTTAAGCCGGTACCAAACCCGATCTCCAGGATGGAGAGTGTCGCATCCGGATTGGGTGTTATGCTGTTCAATCCTGCCCCAATGAAGATATGTTGTGACTCCTGTATAGCTCCGAAATGAGAGTGAAAGCTTTCATCCAGATCTTCTACTCTAAGGGAAGTAGAACCATCTTCGGTAATGAGTATTGACCTTTTCATCCTGTTTAAATGATCACCATCTCCTCTTTGATGTCGTCATAATCCAGGGTTACTTCCTTTTGTGTTTCAAAACGATTTGAGAGAATCCCCTCAGCAAGGGTGTCCTCTACATAACGTTGAATAGTTCGTTTAAGCGGTCTGGCACCATAATGAGGATCCCAGCCCTTTTCTACTAAGAAATCCCTAGCTTTTTCAGATAAAGAAACCGAAATACCCAGATCTGAAACACGTCGAATCACCTTATTCAATTCCAATTCAATAATTTGAACAATCTCATCTTTATCCAGGTTTTTAAAATAGAGTATCTCATCTATACGATTCAGAAACTCGGGAGAAAAGGTCTTTTTTAAAGCTCCTTCAAGAACTCCCTGAGCTAATTTATCTTTATTCGCCTCAATAGTTTGAGTTGAGAACCCTACCCCTGTACCAAAATCTTTCAATTCACGGGTTCCCACATTGGATGTCATGATAATTATTGTATTTTTAAAGTCCACCCTTCTTCCACTACCATCGGTCAATACGCCGTCATCAAACAACTGCAGAAGAACATTATGTACTTCAGGGTGGGCTTTTTCAATCTCATCCAACAACACAATTGAATAAGGTTTTCTCCTGATTTTTTCAGTCAATTGTCCTCCCTCTCCGTAACCAACATAACCCGGAGGAGATCCTATCATCTTGGAAATAGAGTATTTCTCCGTATATTCACTCATATCGATTCTCGCCATAGCATCCTGAGAATCAAAGAGATATTCAGCTAACACCTTAGCCAAATAGGTTTTACCCACCCCGGTAGGACCTAAAAAGAGAAATACACCAATCGGTTTATTAGGATCTTTCAACCCTGCTCTATTTCTCTGGATTGCTCTAACAATTTTAGCAATCGCTTCTTGTTGTCCAATCACTTTCCCATTCAACTCATCCGGCATAGAAACCAATCTTTCGGTTTCATTTTTAGACATTTTTTTAACGGGCACTCCGGTCATCATGGCAACCACCTCAGCTACGTCTTCTTCACCCACTTCCATTCTTTCTCTATCCATCTTTTTATCCCAATCCAATTTTATTTGTCTGAGGTGATTTGTTTTTTCAATAACCTGATCCCGATATTCAGCAGCCATTTTAAACTGTTGTTTTTGAATCGCTTCCGATTTCATCCTATCCAGTTGATCAATCTCTTGCTCCAACACTTCCAGTTCAAGGGGTGGTCGCAAGTGTTGAATATGCACTCTTGAGCCGGCTTCATCCAAAGCATCTATTGCCTTATCCGGCAAACAACGATCTGTTATGTAGCGAGAAGAGAGGGAAACGCAAGCTTCAATAGCTTCATCTGTATATTTCACTTTATGATGATCCTCATATTTATCTTTGATATTGTGCAGAATAGTGATCGTTTCCTCCACAGTGGTGGGTTCCATCATAATTTTTTGAAATCTTCTTTCCAACGCCCCATCCTTCTCGATATGCTCTCTGTACTCATCCAAAGTGGTTGCTCCGATACATTGTAATTCACCCCGTGCCAAGGCAGGTTTAAACATATTGGAAGCATCCAGACTTCCCGGAGTACTTCCTGCACCGACCATAGTATGCAATTCATCAATAAACAGGATTACGTTAGGATTTCTCTCAATCTCCTCCAGTAATGCTTTCATTCTCTCTTCAAACTGCCCTCTATATTTGGTTCCCGCTACAATCGATCCCATATCCAAACTAATCACCCTTTTATTCTGTAATGTTCTGGATACTAATCCTTTATGAATATTGAGTGCCAATCCTTCTGCAATAGCCGACTTACCCACTCCCGGTTCACCTATCAAAACAGGATTATTCTTTTTTCTTCTACTCAATATCTGAGCAATTCTTTCCAACTCTTTTTCCCGCCCCACAATAGGATCCAACTTCCCTTCAGCAGCGTATCTCGTCAAATCCTTACCAAAACTGTCCAACATAGGGGTATTAGTATGAGGTAAGTTTACTTTTTTCTGCGTTCTTTTTTTATAGTATTTATCGTCATCATCATCGTCGTCATCGTCATCATCATCATCATATTTTTCCGATGATCGTGAATAGGTTGACCCCTTTACCACTTCAATCAAATCATCATAAGTGAAACCCGCTTTTTTAAACATCACCTTAATCACATTGGCAACATCAGCTCGCGTATCTTTAATAGTAGCCAAAAGAAAGTGAATCATATCTGTAGTTTCATGTCGGCAATCACGTGATATCACATAAGCCAAACGCGAAAGTGCTTCCACCTGTGGTGAGATTTTAACATCATCTTCGCTAATGTTTACCAACTCCTTTTTATCCAGTAGCTCTTCCAACTGAATAATGAAAGAATTGGCCTCCAATAGAAAATGATCCAACACTACTGAAACTGTGTTATCCGGTGGGGTTTTAAAAATAGCCAAAGCGACATGCTCCACATTAATGGACCTATCCTTGTAATAACTGGCTAATTTTTTTGCTTCTATAAATGCATTCTGCATTTCTCCGGAAAAATTCAAATTAATCATAATTTATTTCTCTTCTTCAAAGTACAATTTATAATATTTTCTTCCATCCATTTCATTTCCCTGCTCAATAAGCCTTCTATCTCCATGAACATAGATGTGAAAATTCTTGTCAAGTTTAATCACGCTTCTAATATATTTTGTTTCCCTTTTCACTGCCTTCTCACTAATTTCAAACTGTTGAAGCGGAAGTAATTGATTATCCGCAGCACGTTGCTCCTGAAACTGCTCAAAACTCTGAATCACTTCCGGTTCAACCAATACCTGCTCTTTAAACTGTTCCTGCTCAAACTGATCATTCTCTTTAAAGTATTCTACAGAACGTTGAAGCAGGTCAACTTGTTGTGCTCTGTTGATTTCTATTTGTTCCGGGAGCTCCTGATTGATAAATTCTTTGCACAAAGTAAGG
>JAKPTX010000019.1 GCA_029570835.1 Bacteroidota bacterium | reverse complement strand
AAGTATTGAGATAGACTATGACAAGCCTTCTAATGCGTTTTGGAAAGAATCAATTGAGAAACTCAGGAACAACCAGTTGATCTGCATATTCCCAGAAGGGACAAGAACGCGAACAGGCAGATTGAATGAATTCAACAGCGGTTATTTAAGGCTAGCCAATGCAACCTATACTAAAATAATCCCTGTAGTTATACATGGAACATTCAAAATTCTGCCACCTCACAGACATACCCCAAAAATTAAAAAAAGCAGGGTAGTAATCAACACTCCCTATACTCCTAACTTCCCTTTACGTAAAGCGGAGGTTGAAGCTATTAACTCATCAATCCATGAAAAATACTATAAGAGTGTGTTAAGATAAATGGCTGTTTTTATAAGGCGATCCCCAAACATACAGGATTCATTGGTAGATATTTTCAAAGAGATGTCATTCAAGCCTGGAAAACGAGTATTTATTAAACCCAATTTATGTGGTAGAGTGCCTATCAAACCAGGAGAAAACACCAGCATTCATTTTATGGATGCTCTAATAGAAGTTCTATGCGCAGAAGGCACTCAAGTTACGATAGGGCATGGCTCTTTGTTAGGGTCAGATGAACATCAAACTACGTTTGAAGAGACGTTGTCGCAATCAGGTTTTAGCAAATATTGCGAACTGCCTAATGTCAGGGTTTTAAATCTTGATGAATTAGACAAACAAGAAGTAGTGTTAGACGGTGTGACTTTTCATTTACCAATAAGCTACTTTGAGAATGAGGTTGACACATATGTGAATCTTGCCAAGCTCAAAACGCATATGGAGACTGATGTAAGTCTTTCTCTTAAGAATCAGATGGGGTTGCCAATACCTGTAGATCGCATAAACATGCATAGGCTGGGTTTGAGCAAGTACATAGCATTATTAGGCTCTGTAATAAAACCTGATCTATGCATAATAGAGTCAGATCCAGCTATGGAAAACAATGGCCCTCACCATGGTACTCCGCGTCAAGTTGATTTAATAGCAGTATCTAATGATATGGTTGAGATTGATAGCTTGATTTGTTGGCTGATAGGGCTAGATCCAAACCAGGTTGATCATATAAGAATAGCAAGTGAGATTGGAATCGGTTCTTTATGTGATATTGGAACAAGAGAGAAATATAGTCAGTTCGCAATAAAGGACTTTAGACTGGCATCAAAAAAGATAAGATTTGGCAGAATGATTTATGCTTTTCCTAATTACAGCTGTTCAAGGTGTATAAACGCAGTCAACAATGCTGGTAAAGTGCTTAAAAAATATCCTGTAAAATACCGCAGAGTACTTGTTCAATCAATCATTTCCAGGAAACCCATTAATATTATCTTTGGTTCAACAAGCGAAACTGGATTTAATAGCAAACACACCAATATTCTGATTGGCAGATGTACTCGGGAATTGGCCAGTAAATTGAATACAGAATATTTAGATAAATGTCCGCCCTCACAAAGTGATGTGGTCGCATATCTCATAGATAATTTAAAAAACAGGAGAGAGTAAGTAGTGAGCAGTTCAGTAAAAAAAATGTCGCTTGGGCTTGCAGTAGTTACTGTGATATTGTTTACAGTTCTTGCCTTTGCAATCTGGATGATTAAAAAAGTTGACTGCGATGCAACGAGATAACTGATAAATAGTATGCAAATCGTATGTTCCAATGGCAATATCATAATACCATAACGGTCAAACTAAATACAGGTAGAGTGATTTAATACTATCATTATCTCATTTGCTACAGCTCGACGAATAACTTGTTTTATTTAGGGTAGGTTTTCTATTTTAAGTTTCAGTGAGTGATTGCGTACTCTATACGTTTAAACTGACACCCAAAGCTGCAAGTTGTGACACAAGGGGAAAGTGGGGATAAGGCTTTGATTGGTGTCAAGATACGATGGACTGGCTTTGGAAATGTCCAAGCGCCTGTTTGGACGTTTTTGGACTGTTTGCTGACACT
>JAKPTX010000276.1 GCA_029570835.1 Bacteroidota bacterium | reverse complement strand
CAGATACGTTCTTGCGCTCTAAACTTAATTTGACCGCATTCTCTTTGAATGCTTTGCCGTAATGTGTTCTTTGTTTTCTCATGTTACACAAAATTAAACTTTTATGCTTAACTCCGTGTCCCAACTAAGTTAGTAACTCCACCCCTTGTTTAATAATGTTGTTTAGTGTGCTTTCTGACAGATTCTGTCCCTTTCTCCCTTGTGCTTCAAACAGGTATTTTGTGGGTCTTTCCCACCTGTAATATTCACGCAGTATATCCAGCGTTTTTTTAGCCAGGATGGTGTACCGGTCTTTCTTCCCTTTGCCCTGGAATACATGTATTTGCATACGGGAAGAATCGATGGCCGAGGGCTTAATGAATTGGACCTCCTGCCGCCTTAAACCCGATGAATAGGCCAGCATCAGGATGGCCCTGTGTTTTATATTGGCTGTGGCTTTTATTAAACGCTCCACCTCCTCTCCCGATAATACCACCGGAATCCGTTGCTCTTTTCGAGGTCGCTTAATCCGGATTTGTTCCCAATCACGTTGCAATATATCTACTTGCAGTATTTTATACGCACTGATATACTGATTTACCATAGTTACAGAAATCTTATCTGCCATGATCCGACCGTGCAAATATTCTTTTATTTGTCTTCCTGTGATCTTGTCCAGTGGTTGATTATAATAGCTTTCCACCTTTGACAATAAACTACTGTAACTCTGTATGGACCGGGGACTGTAGTTGCGGTATTCCATCTCTCGAATGAACCGCTCAATAAGCTGTGAATGAATGTTTTTCATGATGGTTTGTTTTGAAGTTTTTACTTCGAATGTACCATCATTTTACCGCCTCCGAATGGGGGCGGTTTAGTTCAACGGTTCGGGTATTGCCGCAGTGGGGGATTTTCAGCACCAAAGTTCAATAGATGTACTACCGTTTGTTTAAGCACAAAAGTTTCATAGAAGCACTTCACCCCCCATTGCGGCAATACCTTGTTAGCGGCTGTATTTTTATCAAAGTTCAATTGTCCGTTCTATGTTTATTTGTTCTAAAAATGTTTCATCGTGCGACACAACAATGATTGTCCCTTGGTATTCATTTATTGCTGCTGTCAGTATTTCAACATTCTGTATGTCTAAATTATTTGTTGGCTCGTCAAAAATAATAATATCTGGTGACTTACTGTTAATCGTCAAGCAACAAAGTAACAAACGCATTCTTTCGCCACCACTCAAAGCACTACAAGATTTGTCCCAATCATTTTTTGTAAACAAAAAGCGGTTGAGCCGGATTTTGATTTCGTGTTCTTGTAATGCAGAAACATTGAATTGTTCGGCTTGTTCGTAAACTTTTAGTTTGTTGTCAAGCAAAGAATAGTCTTGGTCAATATAAACCGCTTTGTTGTCTGCTCGGTAAATTGTTCCTGCTTGCGGTTTAATGTCGCCCAAGATGAGTTTTATCAAAGTAGTTTTTCCCGAACCATTTGTACCTTTCAATGCGATTCGTTCGCCACTTGTAATTTGAAAGTTCAGATTGTCTTTCCAAAGCGGTTGTGTGTGGTAAGCATAATTGATATTTGTTGCCGTAAACAAAACTTTTCCTTTGTGTAATGCTGAATTGTCAAAACCAAACTTCATTTTGTCAATGTCAGGCAACGAAGAACGAAGTTCTTGTAAGTCTTGCGAAATGCCCCCGATTTTTTCTGCGTGAACACTTTTCATTTTTGATGTGCTGTTTTCTGCATTGTTTCGCAAAGTGTTCAACATTATTCGGGCAACGCCCGCTTTTTCTTGTTTGCCTTTTCCACGACTGTCTAATTTTTGCTGTCGTTCCAATGTTTCCCGTTCTTTTTCTTTGGCTTTTCGCAGTTCTTTTTCTTTGCTTTGAATGTCTTGACTTAAAGCGTTGTTTTCAATTTGTTTTTGCTCTTTGTAAAAGTCGTAATTACCGCCATAAACTTTAACTCCGTGTTTACTTAATTCGCAAATTGTGTCCAACAAGTTTAGTAATTTTCTGTCGTGGCTTACAACAATCAATGTGCTTTTTGTGGACTTAATGAAGCTATACAAAAGTTGTCTGCCCGAAACGTCTAAATGATTGCTTGGCTCGTCCAACAAAACCAATTCGGGTTGATGAATGGAAATTCCCGCCAAAAAAACTTTTGTTTTTTGTCCTCCGCTTAACGTTTCCATTTTTTGCGATAAGTCTAAGCCGTCCAATTGCCAAAAGTTCAGTGCCTCTTTGCAACGGTCTTCTATTGTCCAATCGTCATTCAGCAAATTGAAATTTTCCTCGCTTGTGTTTCCGTTCAAGATGTCTTTCAAAGCGTTCAATTTGCCTTCAATTCGCAACGCTTGTGCTATTGTCAAATGATTGAATTGTCCGAAAATTTGCGGAACATAATACGGCTCTGCGTCAATGTTTATTTGTCCGCTTGAAGGTTGAAGTTCGCTTGCAATAATTTTGAGCAAGGTAGATTTCCCTACTCCGTTGTTGCCTATTAAAGCTGTCTTTTCGTGATTGTTTACTGTCAGATTGATGTCGCTAAACAGTAAATCTTTGCTAGGGTGTGTATATGAAATGTTTTGTAAAATCAACATAATTTCTTTCGTTAAAGATGAAACAATACAGCAACCGCTTTGCGGTTGTTGTTCTGATATGTCTGAAAGAAATTATTTTTTACATTCTGTCTTTACTTAATTTTTTGTGTCTGAAATATATGAACTTTCTGTTTAGCACGGTCGGTTGTAATATAGCCGCTAACGTTTTGCAGCTACACGCAGGTGGGGATTTTTTGCACTGAACTTCATTAGAAGCACTAAACTTGAACCTTGCACTAAACTGTCATAGAAGCACTTAACCCCCACTTGCGTGTAGGTGCTGTTAGCGGCTGGTTTTATTATTTTCTTCCTGACCACCATTGAGTAAATGTCTGCGTTGAGTCATTCAAGTTCAAGGGCTCTCCTATCATTGGAGTTAATAAAGGAATTTTGCTTTCCTTGCTAAGTTCTGTAATTGTTTCTAATGGGTCGAACCAGGAGTGTTTTCCTAATGCAAATTTTGAATTATGAACCCCCATTACTTTTTGAGCTTTTAAGTCATTTGCTGCTAAGAAGAAATGTTCGGGCAACATATGTATGAACTTCCAATTTTTATCATACTGACCTAATTCTAAAATAGCTAAGTCAAACGGTCCGTATTTGTTTCCAATCTCTAAAAAGTGCGTATCATATCCGCTATCTCCGCCAATATATAGCGTCTTTTTGGGCGTTTTTAGAACAAAGGAAGCCCAAAGTGTCTTATTTCTTTTCAGTCCCCTGCCCGAAAAGTGTCGTGCAGGTGTAGCATGTATTTCCCAATCTGTATTTAGTTGGGCTTTCTCATACCAATCAAGCTCTGTTATCCGTTCCTTGTCGTAGCCCCAATGTTCAAAGTGTGAACCAACTCCCAAAGGACAAATGACTTGTTTTATTCTGTCTTTTAATTTTATTACAGTCTCATAATCCAAATGGTCGTAGTGATCGTGACTAATAAATAAATAATCAATGTCGGGAATATTATCTGCTTTATACCAGTCACTTCCCTTAAATGCTTTATTCATGGATTCAAACGGAGCAGCATAGCCACTTAAAACAGGGTCAACAAGTATTTTCTTACCTTCCAATTGAATGAAATAAGAAGAATGTCCTAACCAAACCAATGCTTCGGTATTGGGGTCTAAGTTTTTCAGGTCGGTTTTAATGAAAGGTATGGAATCGTCAGGATGCCGATGTTCTACTTTTGTGAGGAAGAAATTTATCGCTTCCATAAAAACACTTCCATCAGCAGAAAAGACCGGCGTTGGTGATAAATTCTTAAACTCACCATCTTTAAAGTTCTTGGAGGTTTTGATTTTTTCCTTACTGTTGCCATCAGGATTTTTACCAAATTTCGATTGGTTCAGAATCAACACGGCTATAAGCATTATAAGTGCCAAAATTAAAATTGTAATCCACATAATTTTCTTTAAAGTCTTTTTTTTCACAATTTATTCTTTATTGTCTTGTCGTTCATTTTGTTTGTTGTGCGTCTTTTTAACTTGCCGCTAACGGTTACGTGTATGGTGTCGTTTGGCGATTCGAAGCACGAAACTGTCAAACCGCTACAACGTATATTAAATTTAACACCCTCGAAATTAGCACTATCCGCCAAATGCACTATACACGATGTTACCCACCGTACTTCGTTAACTATCAGTTCATTATGTTTATTCTCAATTCTCAGACAAATATTTCATCAAAAATTTCATCCATTCTTTTCTCGATGTCAATATCCCCTAATTCGTCATGAGGTATCCCAAACTTCTCTAATACAATCTTAAACCTTTTATAACCGACTGTATTTCTCATCTCAACCCATTCAACATTTAATTGCTTTAATTGGGATTTGTTTTGGTCAGAAAGTTTATCTGCAACAAAAACATTGGTATCTCTTGCAATCACAGCATCCGCACTTTCTGGATTACCT
>JAKPTX010000230.1 GCA_029570835.1 Bacteroidota bacterium | reverse complement strand
CTGGCAAAACAAAAAAATGCAACTGTGATCGGAATTTGTAATGTAGTTGGCTCCTCTATTGCGCGTGCAACTCATGCAGGCTCCTACATTCATGCCGGACCGGAAATAGGTGTTGCTTCCACCAAAGCATTTACTTCTCAAGTAACGGTTCTCTTCTTGATGGCTTTGAGTTTAGCACAAAAAAAAGGAGTGATCTCCCGATCAGCTTATCATCATTATATTTCTGAATTGGAGACTATTTCCGATAAAATAGAAAAAGTATTGCAAAAAGATGAGGAGATCAAGCAGATAGCCTCGAAGTTTGTCAATTCTTCCAATGCAATCTATCTGGGAAGAGGAATTAACTTCCCGGTCGCGTTAGAGGGAGCATTAAAATTAAAAGAGATATCCTATATTCATGCAGAGGGCTATCCTGCAGCTGAAATGAAGCATGGGCCTATTGCATTGATAGATGAAAATATGCCGGTTTTTGTTGTAGCTACTGCGCAGGAAACCTACGAAAAAGTGGTGAGTAATATTCAGGAAGTAAAAACACGTAAGGGAATTATTATTTCAATAGTTACTGAAGGCGACACTATAGTGAAAGGAATGTCGGATTATTGCATTGAAGTTCCTAAAACCGATGAATTGCTCTCCCCCCTTATTTCTGTTATTCCATTGCAACTATTAGCCTATTATATCGCTGTAGCACGGGGTTGTGACGTAGATAAACCAAGAAATTTAGCCAAATCCGTATCTGTTGAGTAGCCCTTTAATTTCTTTTGGATAGCAATTAAATTACTCTCATTTTTACTGATGTTTTGGACCCTTTTTAGAAAAAAGAAATAAGAATAATTTATTTTCTTTTTTTTTGCATTTAAGTGGAAAATTAATAGTATCTTCGCTGATTAAAATTTACACTAACGTTAAATGGTTAACCAATTAAATATCATGTTATTATGACAATGCAAGAAAAGATTAATCAACTACTTAAGTTGAGAGAAGAGGCACGCTTGGGTGGGGGGCAGAAGAGAATTGACAGGCAACACTCTCAAGGGAAATTCACGGCAAGAGAGAGAATATTGATGTTGCTCGATGAAGGAAGCTTTGAAGAGTTTGACATGTTTGTAACTCACCGTTGTACAAACTTTGGTCTCGAAAAAGAAAAGTATTTATCTGATGGGGTTGTAACCGGTTATGGAACTGTAGAGGGTAGACTTGTTTTCGTTTATTCTCAAGATTTTACAATCTTTGGAGGTTCATTATCAGAAACTCAATCAAATAAAATTTGTAAGGTTTTAGACCAAGCCATGAAAATGGGGGCTCCCGTTGTGGGCTTTAATGACTCCGGTGGTGCGAGAATTCAGGAGGGAGTAAACAGTTTGGCAGGTTATGCTGAGATTTTCCAAAGAAATATCCTGGCTTCCGGTGTAGTTCCTCAAATTTCAGTAATTTTTGGACCTTGTGCCGGTGGTGCAGTGTATTCGCCCGCGTTGACAGACTTTATTATGATGGCTAAGAATACCAGTTACATGTTTGTAACCGGTCCAAAAGTAGTAAAAACTGTAACCAATGAGGATGTGACAGTTGAAGATTTGGGCGGTGCATCGATTCACTCAACAAAATCGGGTGTAGCACATTTTGCCGTAGATAATGAAGAAATAGGTATTCAAACCATTAGACAACTCTTGAGTTATTTGCCTTCAAATAATATGGAAGAGGCTCCCATTATACCGAATGATGATCCGATCAATCGTTTGGATGAAGCTTTAAATGCAATTATTCCGGATAATCCAAATAAACCGTATGACGTTAAAGAGGTAATTCATGGTATTGTGGACAATGGTGAGTTTTTAGAAATTCAACCCAACTTTGCTCCTAATATTTGTATCGGATATGCTAGATTTAACGGAAGATCTGTTGGTATCGTTGCCAATCAGCCTAAATATTTAGCCGGTGTGCTTGACATCAATGCTTCAAGAAAAGCAGCACGTTTTATCCGTTTTTGTGACGCGTTTAATATTCCTTTGGTTACTTTGGTTGATGTTCCCGGATTCTTACCCGGAACAGGACAAGAGTACGGCGGGTTAATTGTTCATGGAGCAAAATTGTTGTACGCTTATGGTGAAGCTACTGTTCCAAAAATTACAGTTATCTTAAGAAAGAATTATGGTGGTGCTTACTGTGTAATGAGTTCAAAACACTTGAGAGGTGATATCAACTACGCATGGCCAACCGCTGAAATTGCTGTTATGGGAGGCAAGGGAGCAATTGAGATCTTAAGAGGTAAAGAGATTGCCGCTATTGAAGATCCGGAAAAACAAGCTGAATTTGTTGCTGAAATGGAAAATGAGTACAGAGAAGCATTTGCCAATCCTTATGTAGCAGCTAAATATGGATATATCGATGATGTGATTGAACCTCGTAATACTCGATTTAGAGTGATTAGAGCGTTGGAATCTACTAAAAATAAACGTCTCGAAAATCCTGCTAAAAAACATGATAACTGTCCTATGTAATTTTTAAATAGAACAATGATGAAAATAAATTATAAATATTTTATCTTTTTATTCTCCTTATTGATCCCTCTTTCTGTGGGTGCTCAATCACAGAGTGACCTGAGAATTAATGAGTTGATGATCAATAATGTTGATAATTTAGTAGATGAGTATGGTAAAAATGTTCCTTGGGTTGAAATTTTTAATACCTCTTACAATAGCGTAAATATTGAAGAGTGTTATTTAACTAATGATACCACAGGTTTTGCCGCAGGAGACCCTTCAAGATGGTATAGGATTCCAAAAGGAGACCCCAAAACATTAATTCCAACAAGGGGATTTCTTGTTTTTTATCTGGATAATTTACCTACTTATGGTGTATTTCATACTAACTTTGATCCATCGGATTCAACGTCAAGTAATTATATTGCTTTGATTTCTTCAAGTGGCAAAACAATTATTGATTTTTTTGAATTTCCTCCTTCCTTAAGGACCGCAACCCACTCCTATGGTTATAAAAAGGATTATGGTCTTGACTCTGTTGAGATAGCCGGGGTTTTAGTTAAAAATAAAGATACCCTGGACTATTTTACACCCGGAGCTCAAAACTATCCTATTGATGAGGCTACCAAGTCTGAATTAGTACAGGCACAAGATCAATATGGGATTATTCTTACCATTATTTCTATGACCGTTGTGTTTTCAGCACTATTTATTATCTATGTTTTACTAAAATTATCCGCTCGTCTTAATTTACTTGTTCCGGTGTGGATTAAAAAATATCAAGATAAAAAACAGGGCATCTCCTCCGAGGTGGCAATGAAAAAGGTTATTGATCCGACAAAGGCTGATTCCGGAGAAGAGTTAGCAGCTATTGGCATGGCTATCCATCTTCATTTTAATAAGAATCACGATTATGAGAGTGAGATCATAACGATAGAAACTCCTAAAGTTCACGCTTCTCCCTGGGCTCAAAAACAGTTGATTCATAGAAGAATTCCAAGAAGAAAATAAGATTTTGTTTGATTAAAAAATAAATAAAAATGAAAAATTATAAATTTACAATAAACGGAAATAAATACTCGGTTGATATTGTCGATGTTGAAGGCAATGTTGCTCAGGTGGAGGTGAATGGAACTCCTTATAAAGTTGAAATGGAGATGGAGAAGATTGTTCAACCTAAAACCGTCATTAAAGTAGCAGCACCTGCTGCTCCCAGAGCCGGAGCTGCCGGCACAACAGTTGCGCAAGCACCGGCTGCCGCATCTGATGTAAGACCTCTTAAATCTCCACTACCCGGAGTAATTTTGGACATCTTTGTAAAAGTTGGTGATCACGTAAAACCCGGAGATCATCTCTTGTTATTGGAGGCCATGAAAATGGAAAACAATATCGATTCAGACAAAGAGGGTGTGATCAAAGAGATCAAAGTTGATAAAGGTGATTCCGTTATGGAAGGTGATGTTTTAGTAGTTATAGGATAACTCGATAATCTTAAATGTATTTAAAATGGAATTTTTAGAATTTTTTAAATTTGGAATAGCGCAATTTTATCAATATACCGGGTTTGCCAATGTAACCTGGGGGCATTTGATAATGATTGCTATCGGAATTTTTTTCATAGCTTTGGGTATAATTAAAGAGTATGAACCTCTATTATTGATTCCTATTGGTTTTGGAATGATAGTAGGGAATATTCCCTTTATCGGAGGTTTACAGGTGGGGGTGTATGAAAGCGGCTCGGTTTTGAATTATCTTTATTTTGGAGTTATTAAAGGGGTCTATCCGCCATTGATATTTCTTGGGATTGGAGCGATGACAGACTTTTCAGCCC
The DNA here is from genome assembly GCA_029570835.1 of Bacteroidota bacterium. GTDB lineage: Bacteria > Bacteroidota > Bacteroidia > Bacteroidales > WCHB1-69 > UBA5429. The sequence continues at coordinate 34,641 of JAKPTX010000230.1, read as the reverse complement.
TAATTTCTAACCCTAAACTGATTTTAATTGGTGCAGCTGCACAGTTTGGTATTTTTGCAGCTTATATATCTGCGCTTTTAATAGGCTTTTCGGCAATGGAGGCGGGAGCTATCGGTATTATCGGCGGTGCGGATGGTCCAACTGCGATCTTCCTGGCTTCAAAACTGGCTCCGGGAATGATGGGAGCTATTGCGGTATCAGCCTACTCTTATATGGCCTTAGTACCTGTTATTCAACCTCCTATCATGAGACTTCTGACGAGTGATCGTGAAAGATTAATTAAAATGAGGCCACCCAGAGCGGTTTCACATCGTGAAAAAGTTTTCTTCCCTATATTGGGTATTTTATTAACTACTTTTTTAGTTCCTAGTGCACTTCCACTTCTTGGAATGCTCTTTTTTGGAAATTTGTTGAAAGAGAGTACGGTTACAAGACGGTTGGCAAATACTGCAAATGGTCCTCTTATTGATATAGTAACCATTCTAATTGGACTTACAGTGGGAGCATCTACGCAAGCAACTAACTTTTTAACAACCGATTCTGTTTTGATTTTTGGTTTGGGAGCCTTATCATTTATTTTTGCTACTGCAGCAGGCGTGGGATTTGTTAAGTTTTTAAATCTGTTCCTAAAAGAAGGAAACAAGATCAATCCTTTAATTGGAAACTCCGGTGTATCTGCAGTTCCTGATGCTGCTCGTGTATCTCTTGTTGAAGGTCTAAAGTATGACAAAAAGAACTATCTTTTAATGCATGCTATGGGTCCTAACGTAGCGGGTGTAATCGGTAGTGCTGTTGCAGCCGGAATTTTATTAGGGTTCTTGTACTAAGACTAACAATTTCGGGATTTCGAAATATTAATTATATCATTACAGAGACGTGGCTTGCCGCGTCTCTTTTTGTTTATTTGGGAAAATTATTGTCGGAGGACAGGTCGCGACCTGTCCCTACTGCGTCTATTTAAAATTTTTGGCTCTTTAATTTCTTCTTTCTGTTTTTTTGGAAATAAAAAATATTGGGGGGCAGAACGTCCAATACGCTATAGATATCCTTTTACCCCACTCTGGAATTTATACCTTCTTAGATATGCAGGATCAATTACGAATTATCAATAGTCGTGTCCTTTAGGGCACGGATAGGAATTATCCCCCTGAAACAAAGGGCTTTAGCCCAAATTTACTATAATGTCACCCTTTTGGGATAATTTTGATTTTGGATCTATAAACCAGATTATCAGGATGTTATATTATAAAAAAACTTATTTCAAATTTCTAACTTCATATTTCACACTTCATAATGTCACCCCTACGGGGTTTATTTGGCTCTTGGGGTCAACTTTGCGCTATAATAATGACACCCCTTCGGGGTTATGCTGCAAAATACAACACTATAACAAAATTTCAATTCTAAATTCTAAACTCTAAATTCTAAATTTACGATCTCGTAATTCGTAATTCGTAATTGGAAATAATTCCAGAGTCATTTCCGAGTGGGGAAATGCAATAACTAAAAAGGGGACATTGATCTGCCCCCTTTTTTTTAATTTAGAAATACGAAATAAGAAATTAGAAATTGTTTATAATATAGATTTTCAAGGAGATATATTTCCAAACAGTGTATTTCTTACTTCTTACTTCTTACTTCTTACTTCAAAAGAATCCGAAATTTCTTAGATTTCCCAGGTATCTCCACTGTTCAATAAATCATCAACACATTTAATCTTTTGACTAGCTTTGGCTTCAGTTATGCTATTGGCTAACAATCGACAGTAGGTATTGGCAGGAACTGAACGAATAACACCCAGTGCAATAGGGAATTGAGGAGGATACATTTTGGCTAACATCAAGTGAACTCCGGGAGATGGATTGTACATATCGTGTACTAAAATTTCATCGGGAATAGGACCATTCGGATCAAAAGTAATCACTTTTAATCCGTTAATGTCAAGTGCAATACCCTTATTGCGTTCTTTTCCAAAGATCATTTTTTCACCATGTCTCAAAATCAACTGCATATCATCTTTGGTTTCTCTATCGGTAATAATTTTGTGTGTTCCATCATTGAAAATCACACAATTTTGAAGCATTTCAACCACTGATGTTCCGTCATGTTTTGCAGCTTCCTCCATCACTTCAGTAATGAATTTTGGATTGGTGTCTACTGCACGACCAAAGAATGTTCCCTGGGCTCCAATAACCAGTTCTCCCACTTTGAAAGGATGTTCTATAGTTCCAAAAGGTGAAGTTTTTGTTACTGATCCCATTTCAGATGTTGGGGAATATTGTCCTTTAGTTAATCCATAAATTTTATTGTTAAACAATATAATATTAACGTCAAGGTTTCTACGGATAATATGAATGAAGTGATTTCCACCGATGGCTAATGAGTCACCATCGCCGGTTGGAATCCAAACACTTAGTTTTGGATTGGCAATACGAACACCGGTTGCAACGGCATTCGCCCGACCATGGATACTATGAAATCCGTAAGTGCTCACATAGTAGGGGAATCTGGAGGAACAACCAATTCCGGATACTACTACATAATTTTCTTTTTTATGTCCTACCAAAGGAAAAACTTTGGTTACAGCATTCAATATTGCATGGTTTCCACAACCGGGACACCATTTAACCATTTGGTCACTTTTAAAATCTTCGTGTGTTAAAACAGGTGATTGTTGTATTTGTTTGTTTCCCATAATAGCCTCCTATAATGTATTGTTTATAACTGTTACTAATTCACCTACAGTAAAAGGTAATCCTTGAACTTTATTATATTGTAGGTATTTGAAATCCGGAAGTGTTGCTCTCAAATAGCCAACGAACTGTCCGGTGTTTAATTCACATACCAGTATTTTTTTATACCTTGCAAAGATTTCCGCAGTATTGGAAGGTAGTGGCATGATGTAAGAGAAGTGAGCATGTGCTACTTTTTTACCTGATTTGTTCACCTCTTTCACGGCAGTTTCAATGCTTCCTTTTGTTCCACCCCAACTTACAACCAAAGTATCGGCATCCACACAACCGGTAACTTCTTGTTTAGGAATACGGTTAGCCAGTCTCATGACTTTTTCATACCTGTTGTTAATCATTTTTTCATGGTTTAAAGGATCAGTAGAAACTGCTCCAAAGATATCGGTCTTTTCCAGTCCACCAACTCTGTGTTGTAATCCTTCTGTTCCGGGGATAGCCCATCCACGAACCAGAGTTTCCGGATCTCTGCGATAAGGTTTGAAATCGGGATCATTAGGTTGAACAATAGGAGGATTGATAGCAGGAAGATCAGCTACTTTAGGAATCCTGAACAATTCACTTCCTTGTCCAATTTTACCATCGGTTAATAAAATAACCGGAGTCATGGTTTCCAAGGCATATTTTGCAGCATTATAAGCAGCGTAGAAACAATCGCTTGATGAGGAAGCAGCTATTACTATACAAGGAGCTTCACCATTTCTACCGTAGAGTGCCATATTCAAATCGGCTTGTTCAGATTTAGTGGGCATACCTGTGGAAGGACCTGCACGCTGGACATCTACAATTACAATGGGAAGTTCAGTCATAACTGCTAATCCAACAGCCTCAGTCTTTAATGAAAGTCCCGGACCGGATGTAGTAGTTACAGCCAATGAACCGGCGAAGGATGCACCAATAGCGGAACAGATTCCTGCGATTTCATCTTCTGCCTGGAAAACTTTAGCTCCTAATGATTTGTGCTGAGCAATCTCAATTAAAATTTCGGTAGCAGGAGTGATAGGATAGGAACCTAAGAAAAGATCTCTTCCGGAACGTTCGGAAGCTGCCAGTAATCCCCATGCTGTTGCAATATTACCGGTAATATTACGATATCTTCCTTTTGGAAGTTGTACGTTAGAGATTTGGAATCTGGATTCAAAGGCTTCAATAGTTTCTGCAAAATTATAGCCGGCTTCCAAAACCTTTTTGTTTACTTCAGCAACTTCGGGTTTCTTTTTAAAACGTCTATCTATGAGTGTACCCGGAGTGTTTAGTTCAAAATTGAAAATATAATAAACCATGCCCAAGCAGAACATATTTTTTGTTCTGGCAGCATTTTTTGTATCCATGCCATATTGGCTGGCTGTTTCTTGAGCTAAAGTAGAAATGGGGGGAGCAATTACATTGTAAGAGCTTAAAGATCCATCAGTTAGGGGGTTACTTTCGTAGCCTGCTTTCTCTAATGCTTTTTCGTCATAGGCATCGCCATCGGTGATGATAGTAGCTCCTTTGTCGATCCATTTAAGGTTCGCTTTGAGGGAAGCCGGATTCATGGCTACGAGTACATCACATTTGTCACCGATAATTTTGGTTTCTTTGCCAATGTGCACTTGAAATCCTGATACTCCGGCAATGGTATTGTGTGGAGCACGAATTTCAGCAGGATAATCAGGGAATGTGGCAATGTCATTGCCCGCTAAAGCTGCTGCATCAGAAAAAAGAGTACCTGAAAGTTGCATTCCGTCTCCGGAATCTCCTACAAACTTTACGACAACACTGTCTCTTTCAATAATTTGCTTACTTGTTGACATAAATTTTTATTTATTGTTTAATAATTTTTTTATATACAGTCCCTTGATTGGTGTCAATTTTTATCATGAAAAGTCCATGAGGTAAAAATGATAGATCAAGAGGGTGTACTGTTTCGAATTCATTATCTGTGGATTGAAAAATAACTTTTCCTGAAAGGTCAAGAATAGTAACGTTTTGTATAGAATTATCAGTAGAGGAGCGGATATAGCATTGAGAGTGAACAGGATTTGGATAGAGTTGAATTGATTCCGATAGTTCCGGCAGATGCTCGCCTAGTGTATTAAGATCAGCAATACAGTAGTGGAAAAGGAGGGCAAAATTATATTTTGCAACCTCTTTGGCGAAATCATAGTTCAGATATTGCGGAAGGTCTTGTTCAGTGTGGTAATAGCCTGTAAAATAGTGTTCAATGGCAAAAATAGCTTTACAACCCGCCTGACTATACGCCCAGCTGTCAGAGCGCTCTCTCATAGTGTTATTATCATCAGGAAAATTAGGGGTTATTGTAGTGTATTGTTCAAGAATATCGGTACCCACTTCGTGTAACTCAATAGCATTATCATATTGGTATAGGTCTATCTTATATGGGAGATTATCAGGCTGATTGGCAACCATATCATTATTGAGTACAGTTGTATAGGAAGATTCACCCAAACCGTTTCTAATTGCGGCGTCGTTATAAGATCCAACTAAGCCGATCTCTTCAGCATCCCAACCCATAAAGATAATTTTATGTGCGGGTTGAAGGTTGTTTTCATGAAAAATACGCGCAATTTCGACAAAAACTGCACAACCGGATGCATTGTCATCAGCACCGGGAGCAGTAGGAGTGAGCATCCAATAATCATTTATGGAAATGGCATCTAAATGTGCTCCAATGATATATTGATCAAGAGAATTACTATTACCGAGAATTTCTCCCTTTACATTATAAAAATAGCGATCTATTTGACCTGTGGCCCAAGTGTTTCCAACGTATTGGAAAGAATCAACATGTGCATTTTCTATTCCGTATTCTCTCAATCGTTGCACTAAATATTCTGCTACTGCCCTGTTACCTTGAGGTGTATTGTTGCAGAAGCGGTTTTGAAAAGCCGCTAAGTCATGAACAGTTCTGCTAATCGAGTCAGCATTGAACTGATTTAGGATAGATTGGAACTCTTCCGGCGTTTGACCTTTAACTTGAAAAAGGGTTAAAACGCTGATAATCAATATAATTAGCTTTCGATGCATTTTGTATTTTTTTAAACCGCAAAGGTACATAAAATAATCCGCAAAATCTATTTATTATTTGCTCTAATTCTAATAAAAATAGAAAGTTTATTTTTTTTGTAAAAAACGATTTTTATAATCAAAAAAGTTGTATTTTTGCATTTCCAATTTATGGCGATCATAGCTCAGCTGGTTAGAGTGCCGGATTGTGGTTCCGAAGGTCGTGGGTTCGAATCCCATTGGTCGCCCGACATAAAAAAAAGCAGCTCTATGGCTGCTTTTTTAATAAAAAATCAGAGGTATGAGTGCCGGAAAATTGAAAATAGGGCTTGTTTTTTTGCTTATTCCTTTCCTGTTTATGAATGGATGTCAGAAAAAGAAAGTCGTGCCTCCTCCCCCGGATTTGATTCCTTATGACTCTATGGTGGTAATTTTAGAGAAAACATTTATCGTTGAAAGTATCGTCTATTACACCCCACCTGATTCCGACAGATTGTCCGTTACTCGTGCACTATACGCAGATCTTTTCAATCAATATGGTATAACAAAAGAGCAGTATATTTCTTCGATTAATTATTATTTGGCAGAAAAAAGTAGGGCAGAACAATTGTTGAGGGATGTTACGGAAAAAATAAATGAAACGAAAAGTAAATTAATTCCCGAAGATGAAGCTAACCGATTTAGTGAATGATGTTTTATCAGCACCTCAATGGACACTTTTTTTGGATCGTGACGGAGTGATCAATGAAAGAATTGTGGGTGGATATGTGCTTCATTATGATGAGTTAAAAATATTGCCGTTTGTAAAAGAGGCACTCCATCTTTTAAAAGGGAAGTTTTACAAGATTGTTGTTGTTTCAAATCAACAATCTGTCGGAAAGGGACTTTGTCAATACGATGAGGTGGTTCAAATTCACAATCAATTAAATAAAGAACTGCAAAAAGAGAATATAGCTGTTGATCATTTTTTCTTTTGTCCCCATAAAGCGGAAGATGGTTGTGAGTGCAGAAAACCTAAAACGGGTATGGCTTTTGAGGCCCAAAAAATGTTTCCTGAAATAGACTTTAAACACTCTATTATGGTTGGGGATATGATTACGGACATTCAATTTGGACACTCTCTGGGAATGACAACAATTTATGTTGGAGAAAAAGAAGTACTCAATAGGGATCAGATTGTGGAATTAGCTGATTTTTCTTTCGAAAATTTATATGAATTTGCTCAATTATTCAAATCAAAATAAATGGGAATAAAGATTTTATTCTATGCTGTTTTTTACCCCTTATCATGGCTTCCATTGTGGGTTTTGAACATTATTTTTTACCCATTTTATCTGTTGATTACTTATGTTTTTCCCTATAGAAAAAAAGTAACTATTTCTAACATAAGACACTCTTTTCCGGAGCTGAATGAAGCTGAAATATTGAAGTTATACAAGCAGTTTCAACGTCATTTAATACAGTTGGTTGTGGAAATGTTGAAGATGTTAACCATCAGTAAAAACTCTTTGTTAAAGAGATATTACTGTGTTAATCCGGAGTTGATTTCACAGTTTTATAAACAGGGGAGGAGTGTGATTTTGGTGTCCGGGCATTACAACAATTGGGAGTGGATGGTGTTGGCTTTGGATATGCTGTTTGAACATCACGGGGTTGGGGTAGGGAAGCCCAATACCGATAAAAATTTTGAAAAACTGATCAATCGTGCCAGGACAAGGTACGGGACTGAGGTTGTATTTCAGGATAGGATACGGGAACGTTTTGAGTATTATGAAAAGCATCAGATACCGATAGTTTACATGATGATGAGTGATCAATCTCCTAATAATCTGAAAAAAGCATACTATACTCAGTTCTTAAATCAGGAGTCTGCGATGATCTACGGTCCTGAATATTTTGCCAAAAAGTACAATATTCCGGTTGTTTATTATCAGGTTAACCAGGTTAAAAGAGGGTATTACGAGGTTGAACTGACATTAATAACTGAGGAGCCCCACTCAGTTCCCTATGGAGGGATAATAGAGCAATATGTGTCGTTGTTGGAAGAAACGATTAGAATCTCCCCCCCCCAATGGTTATGGAGTCATAAAAGATGGAAAAATAGAAAAAAGCAGAGTAATTAATTAGACTTAAAGCACAATAATATGAACGAAACACTAAAAACATTACTACAACACAGAACAATTCGCAAATATAGTGATCAACCTATTTCGGATCAGGATTTGGAACTGATTCTGAAAGCAGCTGCCAGTGGTTCAACCATGGGAGGTATGCAATTATTTAGCATAGTTGTAACTCGGGATAAGGAAAAAATGAAAGAGATGGCTCCTTTCCATTTCAATCAACCGATGGCGACACAATCCCCGTTAATTTTGACTTTTTGTGCTGATTTTAACCGATTCAACAAATATTGTTCGTTTCGTGATGCGGAGACTACAGCATACAACAATATTCAAGCCTATCACTGGGCTATTATGGATGCCATGATTGCAACTCAAAATGCGTGTGTTGCTGCCGAGTCATTGGGAATGGGAATTTGCTGGTTGGGAACAGTAATTTATAATGCTGACAAATTTGTCGATTATTTAAAACTACCCGCAGGTGTTGTTCCCTTAGTTTCCATTACTGTCGGATATCCGGCCGAAAATCCGGAGAGACCTTATAAGTTGCCTCTTGACGCTTTGGTGCATTATGAGGAGTATCAGGATTATAATGAACAATCAATCAATGAATTGTATAAGGAGGTGGAGAGTCATCCTCAGACTTTGCAACTACTTGAAGAGAACCAATTGCCCAACTTAGCCCGTATTATTACTGAAAAAAGATACAAGAAGGAGGATAATCTTTATTTCACTACTGTAATCAATCAAGTATTAAAAAAACAGGGATTTTTGTAATAAAAAATAAAAAAAGTACTATTCGTAACGAAAAAAATAGTAATTTAGCACCCTCTTAGAGAAGAGGGTAAATTCTCTAAAAAAGAACAAATATTCTAATCAACTAAAAAAAATAAGTATGGCATTTAAAGGCACAATTGTAATTGACACTGAAAAGTGCAAAGGTTGTGGAGTCTGTGTTACAGGATGTCCACAGAAATGTATTGCGCTTGGCAAAAAAGCGAACAAAAAAGGATATAATCACTTAGAGATTATCGCGGATACTTGTATCGGATGTGCAAACTGCGCGATTTTATGTCCTGACGGAGTGATTGAAGTTTACAAAGTTAAGGTTTAACAGAAACTTCAATACTTCAATGAACTATAATTATTAATTTATTTAAAAATATCAATATGGCAAAAGAAATAAAATTGATGAAAGGGAATGAAGCGATAGCAGAAGGAGCTATTCGTTGTGGATGTGACGGTTATTTTGGATATCCTATTACGCCACAGTCTGAAATTCTTGAACATTTAACTTTAGAAAACCCATATCCTAAAACAGGAATGGTAGTTCTTCAGGCAGAAAGTGAAACAGCTTCTATCAACATGGTATATGGTGGTGCAGCCTGCGGTAAAAGGGTGATGACAACATCGTCCAGCCCCGGGATTAGTTTGATGCAGGAAGGATTATCTTATATCGCCGGTGCAGAGTTACCCGCTTTGGTTGTAAACGTAGTACGTGGCGGTCCCGGCTTAGGTACTATTCAGCCTTCTCAAGCAGACTACTTCCAAACTGTAAAAGGTGGTGGACATGGGGATTACAAATTGATCACATTGGCTCCTGCTTCCGTACAAGAAATGTATGATTTTGTTGAATTAGGTTTCGACCTGGCTTTCAAATATAGAAATCCTGTGATGCTTTTATCTGACGGAGTGATTGGTCAGGTGATGGAAAAAGTGGAAGTGGGTGATTATAAACCCAGATGGACCAATGAATATATCGCTAAAAATCACCCATGGGCTTTAGTAGGAAAACCTGAGTCAAGAGGTCATAACATTATTACTTCTCTTCAATTGGATCCTGTTGTACAAGAGAAAGTAAATCATAAATTACAAGCAAAATATAAAGTTTGTGAAGAGAATGAAGTTCGTTACGAGACTTTCCAAACAGAAGATGCTGAAATACTTTTAGTAGCTTACGGATCTTCAGCTCGTATTTGTCAAAAAGTAGTTCAGTTGGGAAGAGAAGCAGGTATTAAAGTGGGATTATTACGTCCTATCACTTTATGGCCATTCCCTAAAAAACCATTATTGGAACTAAGCAAACAAGTTAAATCTATCTTAACGGTAGAAATGAGTGCCGGACAAATGATCGAAGACGTGAAATTGGCGGTAGAGTGCAGAGTTCCTGTTCAACATTATGGTAGATATGGTGGAATGATTCCAACTCCAACAGAAATTTTTGAAGTATTAAAAACTTTATAATTGTTAATCATAAAAAATAAAAAATAATATGACTAGAGAAGAAATTATAAAACCCGAAAATTTAGTGTATAAAAAAACGAAAGTTTTGACTGATACAGTTATGCACTTTTGTCCAGGTTGTGGTCACGGGACTACTCATAAACTGGTAGCTGAGGTAATTGAAGAGATGGGGATTCAGAGTGAAACTTTGGGTGTAGCTCCTGTTGGTTGTGCAGTATTGGCTTACAATTATTTTGACGTGGACATCGTTGAGGCTGCTCACGGAAGAGCTCCTGCATTAGCTACTGCAATGAAACGTTTAAGACCTGAGAAATTTGTATTTACTTACCAAGGTGATGGTGACTTGGCAGCGATTGGTACCGGTGAAACAATTCATGCTTGTAACAGAGGTGAAAATATTACCATTATTTTCGTTAATAACGGAATTTATGGTATGACCGGAGGACAAATGGCTCCTACCACTCTTGAAGGAATGGTTACCTCTACTTCACCATACGGAAGAGAACAACAGTTTAATGGACACCCATTGAAAATTACTGAATTGGTGGCTCAATTACCCGGAACTTATTATGTAACCAGACAAGCTGTTTATACTCCTGCTTTGGTTCGTAAAGCTAAAAGAGCGATTCGTCAAGCTTTTGAATATCAAAAATTGAACAAAGGAGTTTCATTCGTTGAGATTGTCTCCAACTGTAACTCAGGATGGAAAATGTCACCTGTTAAAGCTAACGAATGGTTAGAGGAAAATATGTTGCCATTCTATCCTTTAGGTGATCTTAAAGTTCCAGAAAAAGAATAGATTAATACACGAGTGATTAATTGAATCTTATAACTATTGTATAATTTAAAAAATAAAATAATATGACTGAAGAAATAATTATAGCAGGGTTTGGAGGACAAGGTGTATTGTCTATGGGCAAAATTCTCGCATACTCCGGAGCAATGCAAAATAAAGAGGTGAGTTGGATGCCATCTTACGGACCAGAAATGAGAGGCGGTACTTCTAACGTTACTGTAATCATCAGTGATGAAAGAATTAACTCTCCAACGTTAAACCAGTTTGATACAGCGATTATCCTGAATCAACAATCGATGGATAAATTTGAAAATAGTGTTAAACCGGGTGGTTTGTTAATTTATGATCCCAATGGAATCAGTGCACATCCCACACGGAAAGATATCAGCATCTATCAGGTTGCCGGTACAGATAAATCTTTAGAATTGGGTAATGCAAGATTGTCTAATATGATTATGTTGGGCGGTTTCTTAAAACTTAAACCGGTTATTAATCCCGAGTTTTTAAGAAAAGGATTGGAAAAATCTTTACCGGAAAGACACCATAAATTGATTCCTGATAATGAAAAGGCAGTAGAAGTTGGAAAGGAGATTCTTGTTCCCATTCATGTACTGTAACATGAGTATAAATTAAGTTTAAAAGGGGCTGTTTCATTTCGAGATAGCCCTTTTTTGAAGGCGGAAGGTTGAAGGCGGAAGGCGGAAATTTTTCAATTACGAATTACGAATTACGGGGTGATAAACTTAGAATTATTCAGTTTTTTAGAACGTTATTCTTTCTTGATATAATTGATTTACAGGATGTTATGATCTACATATCTAATTTCTTATTTCTAATTTCTTATTTCTGATTTTTTAAAAAAAAGGGGGGCAGACAAGACTTACCTTTTACCCAAATCTATCACCCCACTCGGTAATATTATTCCTTTTGGAATTCGGTTGTGTGTTGATTGTTAACAAAAAAACTATACATTTGCAATTGTAAAACAAAAGCCCTGTTCAATATGAAAAAACGATTGTTTTTTTTCTTAGTTGCCTTATTGTACTTTGGTTTTGTTAATGCGCAAATGGTTCAAACGACCCATGGAACAACCATACAATCTACGATCCCGTTTAGTACATTTCATGCCTATTCCTATACTCAGCATATTGTCTTAAAGTCTGAGCTGGAGAGTGGAGGTTGGAATAGTACGTACGATTCCATTACTAAATTGTGCTGGCATAGGGAGTGGAATACAAGTTTATCATCTGCAACGCATTGGAAAATCTATATAGGGAACACATCCAAAACAGTTTTTTCAAGTGCTACTGATTGGGTTGCTTTAGCTGATTTAACCGAAGTTTTTGATGGGGATATTTTTGTTCCAACCAGTGGCGGGTGGATTGAGGTTCGGTTAGATCAACCATTCGGGTATAATGGAGTGGATAATTTAGTTATAGCTGTCAATGAAGTAACGGAAGGATGGAGTTCTTCCGTCTATTTTACATCAACTGATGTAGGAACAAATAGGGGATTATCTACAAATCAAGGTAATCCTATTCCTAATCCGGTTAACCCTTTCCCCGGATTGCTGGTTTCTACTTTGCCTAATGTACAGATCTATTTTCGTGAAAGTTGTCCTCAGCCAAGTAACGTCCATTTACTCTCTGTTAGTTCCTCAACTGCTACTATAGCATGGGGTTCTGACAATGAAGTGACAGATTGGGAGGTAGAGTATGGTGTTCCCGGATTTACTACAGGTACTGTAGTGCAGGCATCTACTAATCCATTTACATTGACCGGTCTTAATCCTGCTACAGCCTACGAGGTTCGTGTGAGAGCTATGTGTGATGTTAGTGACAGCAGTATGTGGTCCTTTAGAGCCGGTTTTGGTACTCCTTGTGCAACATGTACATTACCCTATTCGGAAAATTTTACAACTTCACCTTTACCTTATTGTTGGACACAAACCTATTCGGGAGGATCGTCAGTAGGAGTATGGTATCACTCTCCCAATGGTTATCAAGCCGGTGGAAGTGCCGGGGAGATGGTAGGAGGAGGGGGAGGAATGGACCCGGCAGTATCGCGTCTCATCTCTCCATTAATTCGTTTTGATAACGTCGCAGTGGCTACTTTATCTTTTAAACACTTGTATAGCATTAATATACCAGGAACTTTGATCAAGGTACAATGTAGTCCGGACTTACTAACATGGACAGATCTTCCATTCTCTCATACAGGTGGTTATATTGCTCCCACAACGCAAACGTTTCAGTTTGCACCTTTGGCGGACTCACTCTATTTTGCATGGGTAATTGATGGAGAACATAGTTATATCGACGCATGGTATCTTGATAACGTTTCCATTATTGGAACATCAGGGTGTGTACCCCCTGTCGGAATTAGTTATTCTAACGTTACTACTACTACAGCTGATATCGATTGGGTCGGTTCTTCGTCAGGTAATACCTGGGAAATAGAATACGGAGAAACAGGCTTTGTTCAAGGTACCGGAACGATTCTCCCACTGACTACTCATTCCGTTACACTTACCGGATTAACCGGATCGACTTGTTATGACTTTTATGTTAGAACCATTTGTGCTTCAGGAGAGACAAGTAACTGGTCTCTAAAACAAACTTTCTGTACGGTTCAAATTCCTGTAGACGTACCATTTACTATTGACTTTGAGACACCATCGGGATTTACTTTTGCAAATAATCCTTCCGGTTCCAATTGGTATATTGGTAATGCAGCGGGAGTGAATAATACACCCGGTGGAAGTAATGGATTGTATATATCCATTGACAATGGAGTTACAAATTCGTATGGTGGCAGTTCAGCTGTAGTTTGGGCGTTTAAAGATATTTATTTCACTCCTTCTACATCAGATTATGTTTTAAGCTTTGATTGGAAGTCTAATGGTGAAGTTTATCTTAATACCTATTATGACTATTTTAACGTATATATTGGTAATCCAGTTATGCCTGTTGCTAATTGTACAGGTATAGTCAACCCGCCTAATTATACTGCTACAGCATTGGCTACGATTATGGGTGCTCAGACTTCATGGCAAAGTGAATCTTATATTCTACCGGCAGCTGATTATTCCGGTCAAACGAAGAGACTTTACTTCTGCTGGAAAAATGATTATTATACGGTTCGTCAACCCCCTGCAGCCATTGACAACATTACTGCGAATCAAAGTTGCTTGCTACCTACTGATTTGCAAGTGACTAATATAACAGATCGGTCTGCAACCGCTACTTGGACAGCCGGAGGAACTGAAACTTCATGGCAAGTGGCCTATAAGTTGGTTTCTGCAACGAACTGGACAACTGTAACAGTTGATACAAACTCATATACGATGACCGGATTACAAAGTGGTTCTCACTATCATGTGAGGGTCAAAGCAATCTGTTCATCGGGAGAGAGTTGGTTTACTACACCTATCCCTTTTGCAACTGTAGTTATTGATGAGAATGAATTGTCAAAATATGTGACACTTTATCCCAATCCAACTCAGTATCTTATTGATTTGAAGATAGATAGGGATTTCTTGGGAGCAACCGAGTGTCATATTTATGATATGTATGGCAGATTAATGCGGGTATTGTCTATTGAAGAAGAGATCACAACTATTGATGTAAGTCATTTTGCATCAGGTGTTTATCTTGTGCGCTTAACTACTGAACAAGGGCAGATATCTAAGCGTTTTGTGAAACAGTAGCGTTTCGTAATTCGTAATTCGTAATTCTTAATTCGTAATTGATCCTGCATAGGTAAAAAGCTATCATATTCCAGAGTGGGGTGATGGAATAATAAAAGAGACACCTCAAATTCTGCCCCCCTTTTATTTTTATTTCAAAAAAGAGAAAAAAATAAAATTACTAACAATTTATCAAAAAAGTGTAGGGTTGTATTAGATTTTTATGTAATTTTGCAGGCTCAAATCAAATGAGGCTCTTTGGTTTGATATTCAGAAAGTTAACCTCATGTTAAACCTATTAAAAATTATGATTTGCTCGCAAATCAGTAAAAAATGTCAGAAGAAATATTAAAAAACAGTGAAGGAGAACCTACTCCGGAAGCAGTAAATGAAACACCGGAAGTGGTAAGTGAGACTCCGGAAACAGTACAAGAAACACCGGAAGCGGTTGAAGAAATTCAAGAGGTGGTAGTAGAAACACCTGAAGTAAAGGAAGAAACTCCGGAAGTAGCAGGTGAAGTTCAAGAAGTACTAGCTGAAGTTCAGGAAGAAGTGAAACCACAAGAACCTGAAGCAGTAAGTGAAGTAGTAGCTGAAGAACTACCTGAAGTTGAACAACCAACTACTGAAAGACCAAAAAGAGTTTTCGAAAGTGCTTATCCTTCGCTAGATGAGTTCAGTTGGGATTCAATCGAAAAGAAAGGAAGCAAATATTCAGCTGAAGAACAAGAAAGATATCAAGAGTTATATACCAGATCATTCAAATCGGTTGATGAGAATGAAGTGATAAACGGAACCGTGGTTTCCATTAACTCAAGAGAGATTGTTGTGAATATCGGATTCAAATCGGATGGTGTTATTTCTGCCAATGAGTTGCGTTACAACCCCGATCTGAAAGTGGGAGATCAAATTGAAGTTTATGTTGAAAATCAAGAAGATGCATCAGGACAACTTCAACTTTCTCATAAAAAAGCGCGCTTGTTACAATCCTGGAATCGTGTTAATCAGGCATATGATAACCAAGAGATTATTACCGGTTATGTTAAGTGCAGAACTAAAGGTGGTTTGATAGTTGATGTATTCGGTATTGAAGCATTCTTACCCGGTTCTCAAATTGATGTGAAACCGATCAGAGATTATGATATCTATGTGAATAAAACCATGGAGTTTAAAGTGGTGAAAATCAATCACGAATATAAAAACGTGGTAGTTTCTCATAAAGCTTTAATCGAAGATGAGCTTGAAGCACAAAAGGCAGATATTATTGCACGTCTTGAAAAAGGACAAATTCTTGAAGGTACCGTTAAGAACATCACCAGCTACGGTGTGTTTATCGATTTAGGTGGAGTTGACGGTTTGATCCACATTACCGACCTTTCATGGGGAAGAATTATTCACCCTGACGAAATTGTTCAATTGGATGAAAAGATCAATGTTGTTATTTTGGACTTTGATGAAAACAAAAAACGTATTGCATTGGGTCTAAAACAATTACTTCCACATCCATGGGACGCTTTGGATCCTAACCTTAAAGTGGGTGATAAAGTAAAAGGTAAAGTTGTAGTGATTGCCGATTATGGTGCATTTATTGAACTTCTTCCGGGTGTTGAAGGATTATTACACGTTTCAGAAATGTCATGGTCACAACACCTACGTACAGCTCATGACTTCCTTAAAGTAGGGGATGAGGTCGAAGTAGTTGTGTTAACTCTTGACAGAGAGGAAAGAAAGATGTCGTTGGGTATGAAACAGATGATTCCTGATCCATGGGAAAATATCACTGAAAAATATCCTGTGAATTCTAAATATACAGCAACAGTTAGAAATTTCACCAATTTTGGTATTTTTGTTGAAATGGAAGAGGGAGTTGACGGGTTAATCCACATTTCAGACCTTTCCTGGTCTAAAAAGATCAAACACCCTGCTGAATTTACAAAAATTGGAGACCCCATTGATGTTGTGGTATTGGAAGTGGATGTAGAAAATCGTCGTTTAAGTTTAGGACATAAACAATTGGAAGAAAATCCATGGGATGTATTTGAAACCGTATTTACTATTGATTCAGTACACGAAGGTACAGTAATCAGCCAAAATGATAAAGGTTATGTGATTGCTTTACCTTATGGAATCGAAGGTTTCGCTTTCAACCGTGGAATGATGAAAGAGGATAAATCCAATCCTAAGTTGGAAGAAGTAATGTTGTTCAAAGTGATCGAATTTTCAAAAGAAGCTAAGAAGATTACACTTTCTCACTCAAAAATCTGGCAAGATGAAAGAGACGAGGATGAGAAAAAGAATGTAGCAGAAGAGAAAAGAAGAAAAAGTGAAATCTCTAAGTTGAATGAAAGTGTAGAAAAAACAACATTAGGTGATTTAGATGTTCTTCAAAACTTAAAAGAAGATCTCGAAAAAAGTGAACAATAAAATAGTTCATCAATAAAAAAAGGGCTGCCAACGCAGCCCTTTTTTTTATCCAAGTATCGGATTAAAGAGTAGGTCCGAATGGAACTAATTTTTGCCCATCTTCCTGGTCTGTAAATGTTTCGAAGTTTTTGATGAAAGAAGCAGCCAATTTATTTGCAGTTTCTTTGAATGCTTCTTTATCTTTCCAACTATTCATTGGATTTAATATTTCAGGATTTACTCCGTTAACTGCTTTAGGAATAGTCAGATTGAAAGGTCTAACCACTTCAGTTTCTACATCGATCAATTCATCATTCAAAATAGCATTGATGATTCTGCGGGTATCTTTAATCGAAATTCTCTTTCCGCCTGAATCGTATCCTCCACCAATCCATCCCGTATTCACCAAATAAGCTGTGGCTTTATGCTCTTCTACTTTAGCTCCGAATACTTCAGCATATTTGGTAGGATGTAAAGTTAGGAATGCTGCTCCGAAGCAAGAGGAGAAAGTAGGAGTTGGGGTAACAATTCCACGTTCTGTTCCCGCTAATTTAGCGGTATATCCACTGAGGAAATAATACATCATTTGTTCTTTTGACAAAATAGAAACAGGGGGGAGGACACCAAAAGCGTCGGCGGTCAAGAATATCACATGGCTTGGGTGAGTCCCTTTTGATTTAGGTTTTACTATGTTCTCGATGTGGTAAATAGGATAAGAAACCCGTGTATTTTCAGTCTTGGCATCTGAAGAAAAGTCGATATTTCCTTCTTCATCAATGACTAAGTTCTCCAATAGCGCATCTCTTTTGATGGCATTATATATATCGGGTTCATTTTCTTTAGACAGGTTAATACATTTTGCATAGCAACCACCCTCGAAGTTGAAAATACCATGATCATCCCAACCATGTTCATCATCTCCGATTAATGCTCTTTCAGGGTCTGTAGATAAGGTTGTTTTACCTGTTCCTGAAAGACCGAAGAAGATCGCAGTTCTACCATCTTTTCCTTGGTTGGCAGAGCAGTGCATAGCTGCAATGTTTTTCAAAGGTAGGAAATAGTTCATCATGGAGAAGATTCCCTTTTTCATTTCTCCACCATACCATGAACCACCTATAACACCCATTTTCTCAGTGATGTTGAAGGCTACAAATACTTCACTGTTCAATCCTTGTTCTTTCCATTGCGGATTGGTAGCTTTACAACTGTTGATAAGAATAAAATCAGGTTCAAAGTTTTCCAATTCCTCTTGTGAAGGTCTGATAAACATATTTTTCACAAAGTGAGCCTGCCATGCAACCTCGGAAATGAATCTGATTTTTAATCTGGTATCCTCATTGGCACCCGCATATAGGTCCATAACGTAGATATCCTTTCCGTTAAGTTGATTGATACCAATCTGTTTAAGATGATTCCAAATTTCTTTAGAGATAGCTTTATTGTCTGATCCTTTTTTGTTAGGATCATGCCACCAAACAGTGTTTTTGGTTTGGTCATCCATGACAACATATTTGTCTTTTGGAGAACGTCCGGTAAATACACCGGTATCCACTGATAAAGCTCCTGATTTTGTGTGATAAGCTTTCTCGTACCCTTCCAAATCAGGCATTGTTTCATGTTTGTACAGTTCATCATAAGAAATGTTTAGATAAATCGTACCGGGATTAGTAATCCCTAAAGCCTTTAGTTCTTCTTTTATTCGACTCATGTTTTATTATGTTTTGTTATGTTTTGTTTTGTTTTTCAAAAGGATAAACAAAAAATTGAGTGGTTATTTTGTGTTAAATGGAAAACTGCAAAATTAATGAACATTTTAATATAAAACCCTAAAAATTAGAAATTTAAGTTTTTTTAAGAAATATTAGATTTTTTCGAAGAAGTTGTTTTTTTTTCTTACTTTTGCGGGGAAAAATTTTCATTTTATTTGTCAAATCATTAAATTATTAAGTTATGTTAAGTAAAAAAATTGAAGAAGCAATAAACAATCAGATCAATGCTGAATTTTGGTCTGCATATCTTTATTTATCTATGGCAATGGATTGTCAGGAAAAAGGGTTACCCGGAATAGCCAATTGGTTTGAGATTCAGTTTCAAGAGGAGCAGGCCCATGCTATTAAGTTCAAAAATTATCTTATTTCCCGTGGAGGAAGGGTGATTCTAAAACCTATTGATGAGGTACAAACAGAATGGGACTCAGTTCTCGCCATGTTTGAAGATACCTATAAGCATGAACAGATTGTAACCGGACTCATTAATGATATTTATCAGCTAGCGATAGATGAACGTGATTTTGCAACTCAATCTATGCTCAATTGGTTCATTGATGAGCAAGTTGAGGAGGAGGAAACTGCTTTGGGATTGATTGACAGTGTGCGATTGATCGGTAATCATGGTTACGGGATGTATAAATTAGATAAAGATTTGGCTACCAGAATGTTTGTTCCTGTTGAATAATCAAAAACAAAAAAAATAAACAAAAAAAGTAAAAAAGGAAGTTTATTATTGATTTTTTTGTACTTTTGCGGCGGAGAGATGGCAGAGTGGTCGATTGCGGCGGTCTTGAAAACCGTTGGGGTGCGAGCCCCCGGGGGTTCGAATCCCTCTCTCTCCGCAGAGCGCCTAAGTTGTTAAAAATAAACAGTTTAGGCGCTTTTGTTTTTTTGCTTTACAGCTTTGAACTGAATAGATCGATTTGAGAAGTTGAATAAAGTTTCTAGTTTCCCTTTTGATTTTTGAGTTACATTTGCGTTAAAAAGTGGGAAAAAGATCCGAAATCTACTCTTGTTTTCAGTTTCATTCTATTTTTTCTTGATATCAGGATAAATCCTTTTTTGTTTTATTAGGATTTATTAACAAATTCTAGAGGAACTTTTTGTATATTTGCATGTTGAAAGCCCTGAATCTGCTTTTTATCTTCAGTCTACGGACCAATATTTGTTTTAATGAGATTTGTGCTGTCTTTCATATTAGTACTTGTTGTCAACCATCTTTTTTCACAAAATTGGTATGTAGGTGGTATTATTACTATTTGTGAAGGGGAGACGGTTACGATTGAAGCTGATATGCTTATTGCAACGGGCTACTTGTGGTCTAATGGAGCAACTACATCATCCATTACAGTATCACCAACCACAACCACAACTTATACTGTTCAAATTTTTGTTCCCGGGGAGCCTATTGTGGACTCGTCGATTGTTTATGTTTTAAGTGTTGATGCCGGAGAAAATGACACCATTTGTGCCGGAGAAACTGCATTTTTTAATGCATCAGGAGGGATGTTTTATCAATGGTATCCCGAAGAGGGCTTGTCCCATTTAACAAATCACTTTACCTCTGTAACAACGGATACCAATGTAACCTATTATTGTGATATTACTACTCCGGGTCCCAATCTGATATTTAACGGTGATTTTGAACTTGGGAATACAGGTTTTTTTAGCCAATATATATACAACAATACCAGTTTGTGGAATGAAGGGACTTATATGGTCGGACCTAATCCGCAAACTTATCACTCCAGCTTTTCTCCTTGTCCGGATCATACAACAGGGACAGGGAATTATCTGATTGTCAATGGTTCTATCCAACCCAATACTACAATATGGCAACAAGCAGTGCAGATTGTTCCTAATACTGACTACATTTTTTCATGTTGGGCTCAGACCGTGTGTTCAGGTAATGAGGCACAACTTCAGTTTAGAATTAATAACAACCTGATTGGACCGGTCTTTACTTGTTCAGATACCTTGTGTCTCTGGAATCAATTTTATACTATTTGGAATTCCGGAACCGCAACAAATGCCAATATTTCTATAGTAAATCAAAATCAGGGTGCCGGAGGAAATGACTTTGCTATTGATGATGTTTTTTTCTCAGAACTAAAAATTTGCACTGATTCAGTATCTGTGATAGTTGAAAATCCGCAAATGGATTTGGGTAATGATACAATTCTTTGTGAGGGAGATTTTATTATCATTCAACCAATGGAAGAGTATAATAGCTACTATTGGTGTACCGGAGCAACCACACCTTCAATTATGATTGTCGCAGAGGGAGATTATTGGTGTCAAGGGTGGAATAGTTCAAACTGTGTTGCTGTGGATACGATACATGTTTCTTTTAAACCTCAGCCGTTTATTGATTTGCTATGTACTGATTCCTTGATTTGTGAGGGAGATTTCACTCGTCTCTACGTTGAATCGAATACTCCTGTTGCTTTGATTTGGAGTAATGGAGAGATAGGGGATCACATTGAAGTCAGACCTTTTTCTACCACCACTTATTCCGTAATTGCTAATGCGGATGGGTGTCTGGATACTGCTGAAATAGAGATAGAGGTGGTGCCCTATCAAACTCTTTTTCTTGGTGTTGATGATTTTCTATGTGAGGGTGAAGAGGTACTACTTAATATAGACTCTTTGGATGGAGAGTTTTTATGGAGTACGGATGATGTTACTTCTACGTTGTTAATCACTGAACCCGGAATCTATTGGGTACTCGTTGATAATCAGGGTTGTGTAGTTTTAGATACAATCGAATTTATGGAGTGTTCAGAAATTACGGTTCCTAATATTTTTACACCCAACGGGGATCAAATTAATGATTACTTTTATCCCGAAACCCAGGGAATTGATACACTGATTCTAACGATATATAATCGATGGGGGAAAAAAGTATTTCAAACGGAGGAGTTCAAAACGGGCTGGGATGGTAAGATTGGAGGATCTCCCGCACCGGAAGGACAATATTATTGGGCTATTTTTTATGTAGAGAACAAGTCGGGGAATGTTAGAACTGAAAAGAACTTACATGGAACCTTGATATTGGCGAGGTAGCTACGCTTTACCTCCCCCCCTTTTTTTTATTTTCTAAATAATGCTGATATAAAGAATGATAGAGATCGATCCTTCCATTCCGCTGTAATATTTGACGGATTTTCTCTCTGTTTTCTTTTTTAAAATAGAAGAAAAAGATGTTTTGATCCCTCTTTTCCTGCATGGTTCGCGCTACAGTTATTTTTTTCATACTGTACGGATCAAAACCCAGATAGAACATGGCAGTGGAATAAGTCATCGGTGTAGGCGTAAAGTCCTGCACATGGTCGGAGGGCAAACTCATCGGAACATTTTGGTCAGATAAAAAAGGGTACTCTTTACTCTTTTTGATCTCAATGGCAAGCTGCGCCATCTCAACGTTAGAGCATTCCGGATGAGATGAGATAAAATAGGGAATCAGCTGTTGATTCTTCCTAAACCTATTGTTAATTTGGATGAATTTTTTATAGAATTGAATAAAAGAATTAAAGGGGGGCTTTCTCATCGTTTTGAGAACGGTAGTCTCAGTATGTTCGGGTGCCACTTTTAATCTCCCACTGACATGGTTTTGGATCACCTTCTCCATGTAAAGGGTCAATCCGAACTTTTTATCCAGTTCCTGATTGTCGGTGACGAGCATATCATATCGGATACCGCTTCCAATCGTAATTTTGTTGACTCCCGGACAGGAACTACTGCGATCATACAAATCGATCAACGGATGGTGGTCTATGTTGAGATTCTTACAAACAGTCGGGAAAATGCAGGATGGACGTTGGCATTTCTCACAAATTTCTCGTGAGATGCCGCCCATTCGGTACATATTGGCGGAGGGACCGCCCAAGTCACTGATGTGTCCTTTGAAGTAAGATCTGTTGGATAGATGTTCCACCTCTTCTAAAATCGAGTTTTCGGATCTGGATGAAATAAACTTCCCCTGATGTGCGGCAATAGCACAGAATGAGCATCCGCCAAAACATCCCCGATGGATCGTGATGGAGTTTTTGATCATCTCAAAAGCGGGAATGGGCCCTCGTTTCTCATATTTCGGATGAGGCTGATTGGTCATCACCTTAAAAAGCGCTAACTGATCCATCTCATCGGTTGTGAGGGGAGCAAAAGGAGGATTAATGACTAAATCTTCTTTGCCGTAGGGTTGGATGATCGTTCTTTGTTTCATTTTATTGCTCTCTGTTTCGAAAGCAACAAAATTTTCGCCATAAACCCGTTTATCGGAGAGTTCTTTTTGAAAAGATTGCAGTACCAGAAATTGATCTTCAGGTAGTTTTGTTTTATCGATTTTTGGGGTTAAATAGGCAACTTGATAGATTTTTTTAGATTCCTCTACCGGGGAATCGGTTTGAAACGCCTTTAAAACTTCGATAATAGGCTTTTCTCCCATTCCGTAAATCAACAGATCCGCTTTAGAGTCAATGAGAATGGAAGGTCTGAATTGGTCTCTCCAATAATCGTAGTGAGAGAGTCTTCTCATGGAAGCTTCAACTCCTCCAATAATGACGGGCGTGTCAGGGAATAGTTCTTTGACAATGCGAGTATATTGGATGGTGGCGTCATCCGGTCTGAATCCGGCAACATTGCCCGGAGTGTAGGCATCATCTGTGCGAATTCGTTTTAACGCGGTATAATGGTTGACCATAGAGTCCATATTCCCTGCTGTGATTCCAAAGAAAAGTTTTGGGGCTCCCAATTTTTTAAAATCCCGCAGGTCATCACGCCAATTGGGTTGAGGTAAAATGGCAACTTTATACCCTTGTTGTTCAATCATTCTTCCAATGACTGCCGCTCCAAAAGAGGGATGGTCAATATAGGCATCGCCGGTAATAAGGATCACATCAGCCTGATCCCATCCTCTGAGTTCCATCTCTTTTTTAGTAGTAGGCAAAAATTGAGGCTGTGTCATCATTGAAAAATAGTCGTACAAAAGTATAAAAAAAAACCGCTCATTACAGAGCGGTTTTTGAAGTGTCGGGATAGCAAGATTCGAACTTGCGACCTCCTGCTCCCAAAGCAGGCGCGATAACCAGACTACGCTATATCCCGTTTTGAGATTGAGGGTGCAAAAGTACAAAAAAATTTAATACAAAATTGTTAAAAAAAGTTTTTTTTATTTTGTATCTTTGCACGATATTATATTTTTAGTCGATGAACTTAAAAAAAAGATTGCAACTATTTGAAACATTGAGAGATGAGATTAGAGAGTTTCTGGTCTCTTATCCTAATGTGGACGAAAATAACTTATTTTATTTTCGATTATCCAATGCAATCAAGCAACAATCGATAGAAAATAAGTGGTTTATACCTATTTTTATCCTTCGATCTTTGGAGGCGATTGTAGAAATGCTGGATCATTCAGGGATGGATCAGCTTCTTTCTGCCTATCCTGATCTGAATAATGAATATTCAGGAAAAGATGAAAAAGTATTGGTTATTTCAGCCGGTAATATTCCATTAGCCGCATTTCATGATTTCTTTTCAGTGTTGGTCTCCGGTAATCGTTATGTCGGAAAACTTTCATCTGAAGATCATCTGCTTTTGCCTGTTTTAGCGTCTCGTATTATAGAGTTAGATCCCTATTTTAAAGATAGAATAACTTTTGTTGAATCGATTAACGGTTATAAAACGGGTGATGGAAAACTGGCATTAAATAAAGTGATTGCCACCGGGAGTAACAATAGTGCACGCTATTTTAATTATTATTTCGGTGCTTATCCTCTGTTGTTGAGAAAGAATAGAAACAGTGTTGCCATCATAGATGGAGAGGAGAGTTTGGATGATTTACTTGCATTATCAAAAGATGTTTTTACCTATTTTGGGTTGGGATGTCGTTCTGTATCTAAGATTTATATTCCTGTTGGATATCCGATTTCTTGTCTGATAGAGGGGCTACTGCCGGGGATTGATCCTATTTCCGATCATCATTCCTATTTGAACAATTTAGAGTATCAAAAAACCGTTTATTTAATGAATAGATCTCCTTTTTATGATGCAGGTCCATTTATTTTAGTTGAAAACAGTTCTTTCTCTTCGCCGATATCAGTTTTACACTTTGAGTTCTATGAAGATGTGGACCAATTACTAACGCATCTTTTTGATAATAAAGATCAAATTCAAGCAGTCTCTACAAACAATGTGTCGATGAGAGAGAGAATTAACGGTTTTCAATCACGTTGGGCAGTTCCTTTTGGGAAAACTCAAGTTCCTGACATTTTAAGTTATCCTGACGGAGTAGATATTATTCAATTTTGTAATTTATGAAAAAAATATTTATTATTTCTATAGCGACTATTCTGGTAATATCCTCCTTTTTCCTGATACTTTCCATTTTTCAGTTGTACAAGGATGCTGAAAAGGTACAAAAGAGTATTTTAACACGTGAAATAGTTTCAGCCGGGTCAGATGTGATCAATAGGATAGATGCTTTGCTTAAAGGAGATACTATTGTGCGCGTAGTAACACCTGAGCCTACAGATACTCTTTCCAATTTACTATATACAAAGCAAGGTAAACGTTTTTTGTTGGATCCTTCCATGGTAACTCCGATTGGAGTGATCAGAACCAGTATTAATTATTACAAAAATGATGTGGTGTTAACGCATAATGATACTGTGTTTTTTGATACAACCTATTTGAAGTTTTTTTCTCCTGATCAGTACGCAATTGATGAAAAAAACCTATCAACTGAAGTAGAAAAAATTGGAGCACTTGAAAATGTAAACCTGATAGAGATGGATAGCTCTACCCAACAATTGTTGAATGTAGACTATTTGCATAGAATTATCAAAGAAGCCTTATTGGAGAATAATATTACTGCTGATTTTGATTTTGCGTTGTATAATTATTACACTACACAGTTTGTAGTCAAACCTCAGAAAGTGGATCCGGCAACGATTTTGAATAGTGAGTTTGTTTTTAGTTTAAAACCTTCCGAGCGATTTGCAGCTCCACACTACTTAATTATTTACTTCAAAGACCAACGTCTCATTTTATTTCAAAGGATGGGAACTATCAGTACCTTCATTTTGGCTTTCATTGGAATTATTTCTTTGTTGAATATCTACACACTCTTTTACTTATACAGAATGAAAAAAATATCGGATATTAAGAATGATTTCATCAACAATATGACTCATGAATTTAAAACTCCGATATCAACCATTGCATTGGCCTGTGAGGCGCTGTCAGATCCCGATATTGTTTCGGGAGCTCAACTGAGAGATTCCTATCTTTCTATCATAAATGACGAAAATAATCGACTAAAAAAAATGGTGAGTAATATCCTTGAATTAGCACAATTGAAAAAAGGACAGTTGAAAATATTTGAGGAAGATATTGATATTCACAAACTTATATCTTCAATATGCTTGGATTTTTCACTTCAAATTGAATCAAAAAATGGAAAAATTTCGCAGTATCTTTATGCCAAAAATCCTATTATCTTTGCAGATGGTTCTCATATACATAATGTGATCGTGAATTTGATAGAAAATGGCATAAAATATTCTCCTGAAAATCCGAATATTGTGATTCGAACAGAGAGTGATAAACGCAACCTGATCATTAAGGTGGCTGACAACGGTATTGGGATTGCAAAGAAGAATCATAAGCGTATTTTTCAAGACTTTTATCGTGTTTCTTTTGGGAATATTCATGACACGAAAGGACATGGTTTGGGTCTAGTCTATGTGAAAAAAATCATTGAACTTCATAAAGGTTCTATTTATGTGAATAGTGAACCGATGAAAGGTGCAGAATTTGTTATATCAATCCCTTATAAAAAGTGATAATTATGAGTGCAAGTAATAAAGTTTTATTGGCCGAAGATGATATGAATCTTGGAAAAGTATTGACAACATACTTAGAAGCTAAAGGTTACCAGGTGAAACATGCTACCAATGGTGAATCAGCTTATGAGTTGTTTTGTACTTCAGAGATTGATATTTGTATCCTCGACGTTATGATGCCATTAAAAGATGGTTTTACTTTAGCTAAAGAGATTAGAAAATTGGATAAAAAAGTTCCGATTATTTTCTTGACGGCTAAAAGTTTACCACAAGATATGGTGTATGGATTATCGTTAGGCGGTGATGATTATATCACAAAACCTTTTTCTATGGAGGTTCTTTTAGCTCGTATAGAAGCACTGTTAAGGAGAACCTATGGTGATGAAGAAGCTGAAACCCAACCTATTCAAATGGGTTCCATAACATTTAATGTGGCCCATCAAAGTTTAATCATCAATGGAGAAGAGAAAAAGTTAACAACCAGAGAAACGGAACTTTTATTGATGTTAATTAATAAAAAGAATGATGTTCTCGATCGTGGGTATGCTTTGAAAAAAATATGGGGAGATGATAGCTACTACAATGCCAGAAGTATGGATGTATACATCACTAAGCTAAGGAAGCTGTTTGCTCCCGACCCATCCGTGCAAATTATCAATGTTCATGGTATTGGATTTAAACTGGTGATGTAATTTGTGGAACAAATCATAAAAACAACAATATTATAATCTATGGAAAAAACAAAATGCTTAATTATAGGTGGGGGAGTTGCGGGATATACAGCAGCAATTTATGCAACCAGATCCGGATTGGAGCCTATATTGTATGAAGGTTCACAACCGGGGGGACAACTAACTATTACTACTGATGTGGAAAATTTTCCGGGTTATCCTGAAGGAGAGCAAGGACCGGTTATTATGGAGCAAATTAAACAACAAGCTCTTAACGTAGGTGCTGATATCAGATCAGGCGAGATAACAGAAGTGGATTTTTCTAACAGACCTTTCCGTTGTGTGGTTGATTATGATCACCAAATTGAAGCTGAAACGGTGATTGTAGCAACAGGTGCAACAGCAAGATGGTTAGGTATAGAGAGTGAGAAGACCTATAGAGGTTTTGGCGTGTCAGCTTGCGCAACTTGTGATGGAACTTTTTTCAAAAATAAAGTAGTTGCTGTGATTGGTGGGGGAGATACCGCTTTGGAAGAAGCATCCTACCTTGCTAAGCTATGTTCCAAAGTTTATTTGGTTCACAGAAGAGATCAGTTTAGAGCTTCTCAGGCAATGCAAGATAAAGTGACTCAAATGCCTAATATTGAGTTGCTATTAAATTATGTTCCCAAAGAGATATTGGGAGAACAAAAAGGATTTATTAAGCAAGTGAATGGACTTTTATTGACTAATACTAAAGATCAAAGCGAAAAGAAGGTTGATTTGGATGGCGTATTTATTGCGATTGGGGTTATACCTATGAGTGATCTCTTTAAAGGTCAGTTGGAATTGGATGCACAAGGTTATATTAAAACCGATGGAGTTCGCCCATTAACCAACGTTCCGGGCGTGTTTGCTGCCGGTGATATTCAAGACCCAATCTATAGACAAGCGATTACTGCCGCCGCTTCGGGATGTAAGGCTGCAATCGAAGCTGAAAGATTTTTAAATCAATAAAAATTGTTATAAAATCATTAAAAAACGACATTTCTGATGTCGTTTTTTTTTGTATATTTGCAGGTTGATTTTTAAAAATATATTAGAATGAGAATGAGTGATAAAGAGAACGGTTTTGAAGAGGAACACTTATATAGTGCGGAGAATATTCAGGTCTTGGAAGGCTTGGAAGCGATTAGAAAAAGACCTGCCATGTATATCGGTGATGTGGGAGAAAGAGGGCTGCATCATCTCGTGTATGAAGTAGTGGATAACTCAATTGACGAAGCATTAGCAGGACATTGCGATTATATAAAGGTAATAATTCATAAGGACAATTCTATTACCGTTATTGACAACGGAAGAGGTATCCCAACGGATTTCCACGAAAAAGAACAAAAATCTGCGCTGGAAGTAGTACTGACTGTCCTGCACGCCGGTGGAAAATTTAATAAAGAATCCTATAAGGTTTCCGGAGGATTACATGGTGTGGGAGTTTCATGTGTTAATGCATTATCGAGCTCCTTTAAAGCACAAGTATATAGAGAAGGCAAGCATTTTATCCAGGAACTGGAGCGTGGAACGCCACTCTATCCGGTGAAAGAGATTGGAACAACAGAAAAAAGAGGTACGGAAATCTGGTTTAAACCGGATGATACGATTTTTGTTATAACAGAATACAAATACTCTATCCTGGCTACAAGATTAAAAGAACTGGCATTTCTAAATAAAGGAATCAGACTAGATATTGTGGATGAAAGAGAAGTGGATGAAAAAGGGAATTTTGTATCAGATTCATTCTATTCGGAAGAAGGATTAAAGGATTTTATCAAATATTTGGATAGAGGACGTGAAAAAATCATGGACACACCAATCTACATGGAAGGAGAAAGAGACAATGTTCCTGTAGAATTAGTGATGCAATATAATACCTCCTTTACTGAAAATATTCACACTTATGTGAATAATATCAATACAATAGAGGGGGGAACTCACTTAGCCGGATTTAGACGTGCTTTAACCCGGACTTTGAAGAAGTATGCCGATGATTCCGGTATGTTGGAAAAATTAGAGAAATCAAAAATTGAGATTTCAGGGGATGACTTTAGAGAAGGGTTAACAGCAATTATTTCAGTGAAAGTACAGGAACCTCAGTTTGAGGGACAAACCAAAACCAAGTTGGGAAATACTGAAGTAATGGGGATTGTGGATCAGATGGTAGGAGAGATGTTGAGGAACTTTTTGGAAGAAAATCCTCGTGATGCCAAGGAGATTGTCAACAAAGTTGTTTTGGCTGCCACAGCACGACATGCTGCCCGGAAAGCACGTGAACTGGTGCAAAGAAAGAATATCTTTACTTCGAGCGGATTGCCGGGAAAACTATCCGATTGCTCTTCTAAAAATAGCGAAGAATGTGAATTGTATATCGTCGAAGGGGATTCTGCGGGAGGTACCGCAAAACAAGGAAGAGATAGCCGATACCAGGCGATTTTACCCTTGAGAGGTAAAATTTTGAACGTGGAAAAAGCAATGCAGCACCGGATTTTTGATAGCGAAGAGATTAGAAATATCTATACTGCATTGGGAGTAACCATCGGCACGGAAGAGGATTCTAAAGCATTGAATTTAGAGAAGTTACGCTATGGGAAAGTGATTATTATGACGGATGCTGACGTGGACGGAAGCCACATTGCCACTCTGATACTCACATTTTTCTTTAGATATATGAAAGAACTGATTGAGTTAGGTCATGTCTATATCGCAACCCCCCCATTATATTTAATTAAAAAAGGAAAGCAGGAAATATATGTGTGGAATGAAGAGGAGAGAGATGCAGCGATTAATGAACTGACAGAGGGTGGAAAAAGTGAATCTGGTCTTCATGTGCAAAGATACAAAGGTTTGGGAGAGATGAACGCAGAACAGTTGTGGAGTACAACCATGGACCCTGAAAGAAGAACCTTAAGACAGATTACTATTGACAACGTAACTGAGGCGGATAGGGTATTCTCTATGCTGATGGGTGATGAGGTGCCTCCACGTCGTGAATTTATAGAACAAAATGCTCAATATGCTAATATTGATTCTTAAATAATGCTGTTATGAATGATAATTTGGAAATTTCCACGGGAGATGAACTATTAGAACAACCGGAACATCCTGAATTTTCTCAATTGTTGGAAAAGGAACAGCCCTCGGAAGAGCCTGTAATCTTGCTGAAAGAGGTGAATATTTACCAGAGAAAGATGTTGATTCTCCCTAAAGTGAATATGACCGTCCGAAAAGGGGAATTGGTTTATTTGATCGGGAAGTCGGGTACGGGAAAATCCTCTATTCTGAAGCTGCTTCTGGCTGATGAAAGGGCAGAGGGTGAAGTAGCGCGGATAGCGGGATATGATTTGAAAACAATCAAGAAAAGAGAAGTTCCCTATTTGAGAAGAAAATTAGGAGTTGTATTCCAGGATTATAAGTTGCTGTCCGACAGAACAGTAACTGAAAATCTACAGGAAATGTTGAGAGCTACCGGATGGAGAAAAAAGGATGATATGATGCAACGGATACAAGATGTGTTGGAGTCGGTTGATTTGTCAACAAAAGGATTCAAATATCCCCATCAACTTTCAGGAGGAGAACAACAAAGAGTATGTATTGCCCGGGCATTGTTAAATGATCCTGAGGTGATTCTGGCAGATGAACCTACCGGGAACCTGGATCCTATCACTTCTCAGGATATTTTTAAATTGTTCCTCGATATCAATAAAAAAGGCACAACGATTCTGATAGCGACTCATGATTTCCCGATGATTAATGAGTTTCCGTCAAGGACTATCTTGATAGAAAATGTCTCATTGATAGACTCAATGGTATAGATATAAATTATTTAGCTAAATAGTTAGCTTTGTTTTATTTTTAATATATAAATTTGCAAAACTTTAAATAGAGTAATTAATGAAAAATATTTTAGTATTAGGTTCGAGTGGTCAAATAGGATCGGAATTGGTACCCGCATTAAGAAAAAGATACGGAAATGATCATGTTGTTGCTTCTGACATTCAGTATCCTTTGAAAACTGATTGGGCTGATGAGGGTCCCTCTTGTAGAATTGATGCGACACAAGCAGATCAGATCGCGGAAGTAATCAAAAAATACAATATTGACACAATCTATAATCTGGTAGCTATTTTGTCTGCTACCGCCGAAGCTAAACCATTGTTGGGATGGAATATAGGAATGGGTGTTTTGATGAACTGTCTGGAACTTTCAAGAGAGTTTAAAACAGCACTCTTTACGCCTAGTTCCATCGGAGCATTTGGTCCCGAAACCCCCAACGATAAAACCCCACAAGATACTATTCAGCGACCCAAAACCATTTATGGTATCACTAAGGTTGCCGGCGAATTGTTGGGCGATTACTACCACAAACGCTTTGGAGTGGATACCCGTTCCGTGAGATATCCCGGACTCATCTCTAACGTGGCTCTACCCGGCGGAGGAACAACCGATTACGCTGTTGAAATCTATTACGCAGCGATTAAAGATGGGCACTTTACATGTCCCATAAAATCAGATACTTACATGGATATGCTCTATATGCCGGACGCGATTGAAGCAGCCATCAACTTAATGGAGATCGATCCGGATCGTTTAATTCACAGAAACTCTTTTAACGTTACCGGTATGAGCGTTTCTCCCGAAATTATTGCAAACGAAATTAAAAAGCATATTCCGGACTTTACAATATCTTATGATATTGATCCGCTAAAACAGAGTATTGCAGAATCGTGGCCAAATAGCTTGGATGACTCCGTGGCAAGAAAAGAATGGGGATGGAATCCAAAGTATGACCTCGAAAGTATGACCAAAGATATGATTCAAGTATTAATAAAAAAATTAAAATAGGAGAAAAATGTACGACAAATTTCAACAATTTTTAAAAGATGAATTAGCCGCTATCGAAGAAGCGGGATTATATAAAAATGAAAGAGTGATCGCTTCACCTCAGGGAGCAGAAATTGTTCTTGAGGATGGAACAAAATTGCTCAACTTCTGTGCTAACAACTATTTGGGTCTGGCTAACAGTCCTGAGTTGATTGCTGCTGCGAAAGAAGCATTGGAAACCCATGGCTACGGTATGGCTTCCGTGCGTTTTATCTGTGGAACAGGAGATTTGCACAAAGAGTTGGAACAAAAAATCGCTCATTTCTTCGGCACTGAGGATACCATTCTCTATGCTGCATGTTTTGATGCCAACGGTGGACTTTTTGAACCTCTTCTTACTGACCAGGATGCGGTGATTTCTGACTCATTGAACCACGCTTCTATTATCGATGGAGTTCGTTTATGTAAAGCAGTTCGTTACCGTTACGCCAATGCGGATATGGAAGATCTTGAAAAACAATTACAAGCTGCTCAGGCACAACGTTTTAGATTAATTGTTTCCGACGGCGTATTCTCCATGGACGGCAACGTAGCTCCACTCGATAAAATCATGGAATTAGCAGAGAAATATGACGCTATGGTGATGTTGGATGAGTCACACTCTGCGGGAGTTGTAGGAAAAACAGGAAGAGGAGTAACTGAATTGTACAATAAAAAAGGACAGGTAGAAATTATCACCGGAACATTGGGCAAAGCTTTTGGTGGTGCTATCGGTGGATTTACAACCGGTAAAAAAGAGATTATTGATATGCTTCGTCAGCGTTCCAGACCTTACTTGTTCTCCAACTCCATTCCTCCATTGGTAGCTGCAGCAGGAAGCAAGATGATTGACATTATGGAGCAATCCAACTTGTTACAAGATCAATTGCACTATAATACCGAGTATTTTGTTTCTCAAATGCAAGCCGCAGGATTTGATATAAAACCCACACAATCAGCAATTTGCGCAGTGATGTTGTATGATGCTAAATTATCACAAGAGATGGCAGCGCTATTGCAAGAAGAGGGCATCTATGTTACCGGATTCTACTATCCTGTTGTACCTAAAGGACAAGCAAGAATCAGAGTGCAACTTTCCGCAGCACACAAACAAGAGCATTTGGACAAAGCGATCAAGGCTTTCGTGAAAGTCGGAAAAAAATTAGGAATTGTTTCCTAATCAAACAAAAACAAAACGATGAAAACAAATAATTTATTAACCATTGCATTACTGACCTCATTCGCAACCATAAATGGTGTCAGTGATGCCCAAACAACAATGACAACTATGAAACAATACAATGGACAACCGGTTGAGCATATTTTTCAACCCCTACCTTACGCTTATGATGGATTAGAGCCTCATATGGACGCATTAACTGTGGAAATTCACTATGACAGACACCATAGGAATTACTATAATCAGTTCATGAAATTTATTGGAGAAACTCCCTACAAAAATGCCTCGATAGAGTTTATTTTCAGCATCGTTTCCGAGCTGGGCAATCCTGTTCGAAACAATGGCGGTGGGTATTACAACCACGTTCTTTTCTGGGAAGCCTTGGCACCTCAGGAAACCGGCGCACCTTCACCCGAGCTGTTGAAAGCGATTGAGAAAGCATTTGGATCGGTAGATCAATTCTTCGAGCAATTCAACCAAAAAGCGATGACCCAATTCGGCAGTGGCTGGGCTTGGTTAATTGTTGATGAGAAGGGAGAGTTGCAAGTAACTCAAACTCCCAACCAGGACAATCCTCTGATGGATATTGCCCAGGTGAAAGGAATTCCTCTTTTCAACATCGACGTATGGGAGCACGCTTACTACTTAATGTACCAAAACAAAAGAGCTGATTTTGTTCAAAACTACAGAAAAATGATCAATTGGAATGTAGTGAATGAAAGATACGCCAACGCAATGAAGAAATAATTTTTTCTTTATTATTATGAAATAAAAATAAAAGGGGGGCAGGACATTTGCCCCTCTTTTGCTATTTCAACTCCCCACTCTGGAAAAGGGCAGGGACAAGCCCTGCCCCTACAATCGCGGTTAATAAAAATTTCTGATTTATAATTTCATGATTATCAAACATTTGTTGTAATTTTAATGTATTGCATAATAACATCATGGAGACAGGGCATGCCCTGTCTCTACGACCATTTTTACAGCCATATTCATTGTTTATATTGATTGTTCCCCTCCTTTGGCAGGCTGTGTAAAAATTAAAAATTGTTAAATTAACAAAAAAATGTTAACAAAAGCTCTTTAATTTCTTGAATATATGGATAAAAAGTTGTACTTTTGAAGTATAATAACAATTTGAAAATGAGCTATATACAACCAAAATCACGCCATCAATTCATGATGCCATCTTGTATTGAGGAGTATGTTTCCTCTGACAATCCAGTACGCTTTATTGATGCTTTTGTAGATAAAGTTATAGAAATACAACCTGAACT